>JBEPYM010000115.1:0-11374 GCA_041641375.1 Paenibacillus sp. | reverse complement strand
AAATAAATATGAAAAAGTTATACACATACCACTACGTAAATGCTACGAAACACAACAAAAATGTGGATAATCCGCACGGCTACGCCATCCAGTTATCCACATGTAGTGGGTCGGTGTCAAACTTGAGAATGAGTACAGACTTTACGTTCCTATCAACAAACTTTTATGTTGTCACTAAACCGCAGCAGCAGCTTTTGATTTCTATACCTGTAACGCAACTTCTTCAGCCCGGTCAAACGAAGAAATTTCTGCAGAAATACGGCTCCCTCATCAAGACGAGTGAGCCGAAAGTGGCGGCTGTCCTGTTAACCGGGTGGATTTCCGGTTTATGCGCCTGTCATCAATATATGATTTCGCATTACAATGCCGTCTATGACTTCTCATTGGAACGACTAACATTGCAAATTAACAATGCTATCGACATTGAAGACGGGGTGGAGTGGTTGCTTTCCTCTAAAGACCCACTTATTTATATTTCGGATGAAGGCGGTCGAGACGAGTGGAGAGCTCGATCCATTCAATTTTTCTATCTTGACTCCATAGCTCCATTGCTCAAATCACTTGCTCTCGCAGCTGGCCTTCCGGAGAGCACGTTATGGCGACAGCTACCGCACTGGGTAATCTCACAGCATGATCAGTCGATGGAGGCTGCTGTTGATGAGTCGCTTAGAACGAGACTCATAGAAGACTTCGCTTACTTGCAAGGTAACAGCGGCGCCCTATTGGGAAGTAACCGCAATCCATATCGTATCTCACTGCCTGTACTCCCCCATCCGCGCCGTGCAGGCGCTACAGTTAGGCAGAAAGCCTCTTGCTGCTTGGCATATCGCACAGAAGCAGATGTCGGTTATTGCTACACCTGTCCAAGAATGACTGAAGAAGATCGGATGAAGAGGCTACACGCCCTGTAGGATAAAGCACTTAAGTCATCAAATTTCCTTGTAACCCCCCTATTTTATTCAAAAAATCTTATTTTCACAACTCTTCTCCCCAATAGGTTACATTCGTTACTTTATCGTTGCATATGTGAATTGAACTGCAGGAAGATAAACTTCTATAATTAAAGTGCAACATAAAATACGAAGTAAAGGGGTATACAGATGACACTTCAATCTAGACGCAGCTTCATATTGACATCCGCTGTTCTAACGGCATCCTTACTTGCAACCGCTTGCGGAAATGCTCAGCCCGCAACGCCAGCAGACAGTGCCAAAGAACCTAAGGGCGACACCGCACAAGCTCCAGCATTCGAACTCAAGGAGCCAGTTGAATTGAGCATGTATTACAAATATGGGGAAGCTGTCTTTAATCGCGATTTCAAAGAACCTATTGAGAAGAAATACCCTATGATTAAGCTGACTCTTGTTCCCAAGGTTGAGCAAGAGATGATTGCTACAGGTAACGTTCCTGATATCATTGCTTTAGACAGTCCCGTTGATTGGACGTTAATGGTCAAGGAACAAAATATGCAATTCGACCTCAGTGACTTGGTCAAGCTTCATAAATTCGATTTGGGCAAGTTGGATGCTAGTATCGTTGAACAGATGAAGCCTTATGCAGGCGACAACAAGCTGTATGCACTCCCTGCTGGACGCGGGGCTATCATGATGTATTACAACAAAGCAATATTTGATAAATTCGGAGTGCCATACCCATCAGCTGATAAACCTATGAATTGGGACGAAACCTATGAGCTGGCCAAGAAGTTTACTCGTACGGAAGGCGGCGTTGCGTACAGAGGCATTGATCTGGATTTTCCTCTACAGCCATTCAGTCAATTCAGTTCTGCTCTAGTCGATCCAAAAACCGGAAAATCCAATGCACAGTCCAATCCGGAGCTGAAGCGAGCATTGGAACTTCTCAAGAAATTCTATGAGATTCCGGGAGCTTTCACCGATCCTGATCCGACCAAGCAAATAGGCAATGGGCAAGCTGACTTTGTAAATACACAGAATGTTGCATTGTATCCACGAACACAAATCTGGAATCCGCTTATCGCTGCTGAGAAAGAGAATGGATTCAAGTGGGACATTGCTCCATATCCAGTATGGTCAGACAAGCCGGATTTGCAGCCAACGATTCTTGCGAATCTAATGGCAATTACTCCAACAAGCAAGAATAAAGATGCCGCCTTCCTTGCAATCTCTTACTTAGCTTCGGAAGAGAACCAAAGATTCCGTGGTGAACAAGCATATACTGTTCCAATCTTGAGCGACAAGAGCATCATGAATACCTACGGTTCAGCTCATCCCGATCTTAAAGTGAAACAGATGAAGGCAGCTGTATCCCTGAAATCATCACTTCCCCCGAAGGAGCTACACGAATATGAAAGCATTGGCTTGAGTGTCCTGAATCAGGCAGCCAAGGCCATGGCCAAAGATAAGAAGGATATCAACACGATTCTGCGTGAGATGGAAGAAGAAACAAACAAGAGGATCGCAGAAGCAATCGCCAAGAAACAGTAACATTTCCTATAGTAGAAGCATGCATCGCACGTTCATCGCGACCATGCTTCTTTGTTGTCTACTCTGTTGATTCCGTACCCTCTTTTGATTTGTTCAAAAATACGGGTCGTCCTCTGCCAGGAGGTACTCCGTACCACCGACGATACTGGGTATTGAAATGACTCGAATTTGGGTATCCAAGCTGTTCGGCAATTTCTTTGACAGATAGATTAGTAGTCGCTAGCAGCTCCCTGGAACGCTTCATCTTATAAATCGTCATATATTGCTGCGGCGACACTCCAAATACTTTCGCAAATATGCGCGACAGATGTATGCGGCTCACTCCCAATTCCTTGGCCACTTCACTGATTGAAACAGTACTCGCCCGTTCGGTCAGAATGACTGCTGCTTGATGAGCCAGATCCAGATGATATGTACTCGATATCACTCCGTCATTCACCTTGTGGCTGATTGAATCTGCACGAATCCATTGAATCAGTTCATATAGCATTAACATAAAATGTCCTTGAACGAGCAAACCTTCGTCAGCTCCAACTGGAATGAACATGGTGTTTGTATAAGACTTAATCAAGCTCCGTTGCAACAGATTATCAAACAGCTCGATGAATTCCCCAAATCTTGTTCCGTCTGTCCGCGCTGCAGCAATCCGATCAAACAGCTCGCTCTGAAGAAGCTTTCGAATCTTTGGGGAATCAATATCAAAATGAACTATAAGCATGGAGCTATGTCCACTGCTGATATTGGCGGTTGTATGTCGCTTGCCGGATTTAATCAGACACCAGTCACCTGTTTCCAGCTTAACAGAACGATCACCTATTATTATGTTGAATTCTCCGCTTAAACAATTGACGAGCTCGAAGATATTGTGATGCTCCCATTCAAACTGCCATTCAGGTTCCACAAGCCTGAAATGGACGCCTCTAAGGATACAAGCAATATTGGTATCCTGGATACCTTTCACAATCTCCATCTCTGCTCCTCCATTACATTCTCTCTCTAGCTTATTTCATATAGTTATAATCCCTCACTTAAAATATACCATACCTACATGATTTCGACTTGGAAAGCACGTGCCATGTATCGTGTTTTTGTGTCTATTCTTGCTTATATACATACAGCTTACGGACAATATAAGTAACCATATCGAAATAAAAAGCTGCACATCTCTCATCATAGAGAGTGTGCAGCTTGAACTCTGTTCTTACTGAATAGCGGCTCGAATAAAGGCAATGTCCTGCAGCAGGTCGGAGGCGAACTTCGGATCAAGCTGATTGCTACTCATCGCCTGTACCTGATTCTCGAACGTATTCAGCTCTCGCAACAGCTCGGTTGGCTTGCCTGCTCCGTTCTGCAGGCGATTTACCTGTGTCAATAATGCTGTATGCACGCCTTTGTTTTTGATTAACTTCATATTTAGCGCAGTTGCAAGCAGCACATCCAACTGATCGATATCGATCGCAACTTGCACCATAAATGAACGCTCGATTACATTACCAGCCAAGTCGGTTGCAGTCACGCTCAGCACATATGAACCGGTAGGCAGCGACATCGGTGGTATAGTGTGCGGCATGCTAACTTCCGCGCCATTAAATTTGGCTGTAATGGAAGCAACGCCGCTAAGCGAATCCGAGGCAGTCACATTCAGAAGAGTGGTCTCTGTCCGTTGTGCTGTGTACGATTCCTGCCCATGAATGACTGGTGCAGTCTTATCAAGCTTGACTGTCATCGCCTGAGGCGGTTCCTTGCGGCCTTCTGCCGATCTTGCGTAGTATACAGCTGAGGTTACACCCTCAGATGAGATCATGAAGGATGCCGATTGTCCCGGATGACGAGCTTCAGCCATATATTGAGCTCCGGAGAGCGAATACGTAATGCTCGTAACGGTGATTCCTTCAGGTGCTACTGATGCATCCAGAGTTACTGCCACATCTGAATTATGCCATCCGTTCGCATTGGCTGTCGGTGTTAGTAGTGAACGAGTAATCAGAGGGAGTGGCGGCAGTGCAGCTGTCTTCACAGATACACTGTTGCTCTGTGGTGTACGAACTCCTTGCTGATCAACACCCTTGACATAGTAGCGATAAGATTCATCTGGCTCCAACCCCGATATTATTGCACGCAGTTGACCATTGGAAGTCGTCTGCACCAATTGGTTATCTGAGTCATACACCTCGTATGTGTCATAGAATGATGCATTCGGATCATATTCAACAGTCAGCTTGCCAAGCATTGGCGACCAAGCCTGAGCGAAGCCTTCTTGCAGCACTTCCCACTTCAAATAATTCATGCCGGAAGGAATCGCACTTCCCGATGTGAAGGTTGACGTTCTCCAGCCCCCGGATGTAAGGACGTATGGAGTGGTTGACAGCGAGACACGAGTCCATGTTTCATTGTCTGGCGATACGAAAGCACGAATATTGTTTCCATTATACAAGCCATGGCTGTTGTGGAAAAACCATTTGGTCTCAAACGCAGTAATGTTCGGAATTTTATGTGTGAATGAGACGGTATCTTGTTTGCCGCCTCTGGCTAGTCTGGCAGGGTCTCCGTCCATTACTGGTAGCGACTGGAACGTATCGATTCTCCACGCGCCTGTGCTTTCGAACATTTGATCCAGGCTATCAAAATTGTCCACATAGGTCGATGAGGTTCCGCTGCTTCGGATATTGGGAGCCCCCCAACTAAGCGATACGGTGTATGGCGTTGTCTCTCCAACGCGAAGAGCTTTGGGAGCTCCTTCAATTTCAAAGTGCACTTGATACGTCCGTCCGCCCCCATTGCGTTCTGCCTCTATCCTCGCAGTGCCTGGCAGGCTGGTTGGTACAGTAATCGCAACTTCTGCATCCGGCTTGGCTTTGATCGCAGTCACTACCGGAACCTGAGTTGTACCGGCCGGCAACGATACGGTATATTCGTACGTCTCTGGTTGGACTGATGCAAGCGATTGCCCATTCACAGTAATTTCGCTGATCAGTCGTTCATGAACAAATTGAATACGGTATGTTTCTGTGTTCCCTGTTGCCGCAAGTACCTTAATGATCGTCGTGCCCGGAATTTGCTCAGCAGGTGTGACAGTTACAGTAGAGCTTTCTTTCGCAGCTGTTGCCGTTACCACAGGAATCGCTTGAGTATTTTGACCCGGCAGTTCAACAACATACACAGTCTTGTCAGGTGCAAAGCCTGTGATAGGAGCGCCGTCCACCTTAATCGAACTTAATGCCGCTTCAGCTGCAACTCCGAACACTTCAACCTCTCGAATCCCTGCCAACGAACCGCTCGTGCTGCTAATCCTTACATATTGACCGAACACGTCTGAATAGCCGAAATCAAGATCCTTGAAGCTGTAAGGCTCTGGCGATGTTGAAAGACCAGGTGTATGTAAGGCCCCACCAACACGCCACCATGACTCCGCTGACCCGTCAACCGACGTTTGAATTTGAATAGAGCTGCTCACAGGTTCGTTCCATGCAATATTAATTCCTGTCAGCGTCTTGATTCCTCCAAGGTCAAGTGTAATCGAAGAGCCTCCGCTCCAATTCGTCAATGCATTGCCATCAATTGCAAGGTCTGCGGCGTGGTCTGGATTCGTCGTTCCAAGCGCAGTTGCACCGACAATGTTCAACCTGGTTCCTGTTACCGGTTCAAGCGGCGCATAAATCAACTTCAATGTATATATGTTAACCGTGCCGTCCTGCGCCGTTACCGTTACCGTTGCATCACCTGGAGCTCCCATCGGATAATCATACTTTATTACTGAGTTCTCATCAGCTGCCTTCGCATACAATCCACCGGAGTAGTTCTGTCCATATGGAACCTGTACTGTATACATCAATTGCTGAGGCGTAAAGCCAACGACCGGCTTGCCGTCAAATTCAAGCAATGTCAATGTTGCATCGCTGTTTGGCGGCGTCTCTGCATTTACAACCAGTACCGTTGGCGCACCCTTCGTGATAGACGTCCTATAAGTCTTCGACATTCCATTATGCTGAATTTCCACTTCATATTCGCCGTGGAATCCACGCAGCTTATATTGTCCATCTGCATTGGTTACTCCCGTTTCATCCGTCCACCACTCATCGAACACCAGGCGGGTCCACTCGGCAAGCGGCTTCTTCGGCGTCCAATTCGCTTTGAAGAAAGGACCGTTGTTTTTCCAGTGTTGCCCATCCCAGAATCCCCACATTGTAAAGCTCTCCATGGAAGGATGTGCGAAGCTAAGTGTCAGCAAATCTCGCAAGTAATCTGCGTAAAGATCCTCACTGATGGTAAGCATATCAAATTCAGTAATCGCTATGTTAGGCGCATATCGAGCTAAGGTGTTAAACAAATCTTGCAAGTAATACATACTTCGTCCTGCATCGCCGAAATGCCCCTGAAAGCCAACACCATCGAATTGAACGCCATTCGAAGTAATATATTCAAGAACATTCGTGTATCGATTCGTCGAATCATAATCATTGATATACAGCCTTGCATCAGGCTTCATGAGTCTTGCATGCTCAAACCAGCGCACCATCGCCTGATCGCCGAGCACCTTTTGCATATCTTTGCCGTTCGCAGCTTCGTTCATCACATCCCAATTACGGATTTGCTCAACCGGGAACATATTTACCATGGATTCAATATGCCCAAGTAATCTACGCTCGAGCAATGCAGGGTGCTTCTTTAAATTCACAACTTCTGAAGGCATGTTCTTGTCGAACGGCCATACAAGTGTATGTGCCTGCTGCCTGAATCCGTCCGCATGGAGTTTATTCACAATATTCGCAGCAGTCTGTCGACCATTAAACCGATCAATGAAGTCCTGCTTCAGTTCATTCTGAACCATGGCAAAATTGAACAGCTCCTGGACCTTCTGCCGGTAAGTTGCATTCGTTAAATATTGCGTCGGATGGACAGCGGTACCGAATAGAAACTCATGATTTTTCATCCGCACATTTACTTGAGCGCCAGAGATTGGCTGACCGTTGGCGCCATTCACCTGTACAGTCAAATCATTCTTGCGAATCTGCTCGATTCGGCTTGCAGCCTCGGCGCGCCATGGTGCATCTGCCTCCTGTCCTTCATATCTCGGCACGAATAAAGGAAGCTTTTCCATCAATTCTCTTGATATATTTCCATAGTTGTAAAGTTCAAATCCGCCGAGTTCAATCGTTTGATCTGGAAACCCAAGCGCAAAATGAGCAAACCCATTTCCATTCAAAGAGCTTTGCGTATGGTTTCGGAACGGCTGATCCACTCGGGTCCAACCACTCTCGGCAGTAAAGCTGAGCGGAGTCACCATTTGTTGTTGACCATAGTTTACGTTTGCGATGCGGCTTGTTACACTGACAGCCGCCTGCTCGTTCAGCAAAGCTTCCACCGGATTTACATGGAAGGACAGAAGCATCACGTCATTCAGAGGCATGTTGATCGGAATCGGGATACGCAGTACTACATTCCAATTCCCCCCCGGATTTCCAACTGTCTTGATCCGGTATGCCTCATCGAAGGATTGTCCGGTCACAGGCACCACTGTCTTGGTAACAACCGGAAGGTCCTCTCCATGCAACGTTGCCGAAGTAAACGGATCCTCCGGGAATGCCCGGAATCCGGAAAGAACAGTCCACTGCTTGCTTACGCCACTGGCAGATGTCACGGTATAGGTAACAGGTGAAGTGTAACTGCGAGGGACAGCTGGATTCGGACTGATCGTTGCGCCTGGCGAAAGTATAACAGACGCCGTAACATTGCTGCGATCTCCCGATTGAGCGGTGTGGAAGCGTACTAGCGATTTCTCAGCATCACTGATGGATGCCCCCAGTGATCCGGACGCTTCGAACGATATAATATCATTGCCATCCTGCTCTGCTGCTTGCGCTTTGCCAGCAAATCCAATTGGCAGCAAGGAAAGCAGCAACGCCAATATTAGTGAAAGCGCTGTACATTTGTTCCTGAGCTTCTTGATCATTTGTCAATTTCCCCTTTCGAATAAAACCACTTTGCATTTCAAATCCGAATGTTTCAGTAAACGATGTCTTTGCGGTGCGACCCTCCTCCCAATTCTTTCATCACTGCTCTATTTTCACACTAGACACCTTCTGCAATCAATTCACAAACCTGTACAAAAAGTAACAAATGCAACTTTATTCAAAGTGGATGACGGTGTAGACATCCAGCCTCTGGATCCGAATGATGGATCCCTTGTCCGCTGTTGCTTCCACTTCCAGAACCTTCCGATTAGGAAGCATTACTGCCTTGTTGATCCGCCTGTTCAAACGAATTTGGATATCATAAACAGGCAGCACCTGCTGCAGCGAACTGTTCTTGACGCGCAGCGGTCCCGCGCCTGCGGTATTGACCAGATGCAGCAGCAGTCCGCTGCTGCTCCCTGACTCCCGCCACAGCACGCACTCTAAAGTCGGAGGCCCGTCGATCTCGACCAGTGCCGCTTCCCCGGCTGCCCACCGGACTGCGTTCGCGATGAGCGTCTTCGTGTCCTCGTGGCCATACCGGTCGTATAACTCGCCAAGCGGTGCCGCAATATAGACGACACGGCCTTGCCCGACGCGGTTCGTCACTATTGGCGCGTATTCGGTCGTCTCCTGCGCCGGATAGCCCATATGCATGCCGCGCATCGGATTGACGATCCGACCGACAGGCGTTGCTCCAGTAAGCGGCCTGACCTTCAGCTGCAGCTTATCCCAGTTCGAGATCGGCCACTGGAGCGGCAAGCCATCCAGAAGCTCATGAGGCTCCTCGAACTGCATGTACGAGTAGAGGAACGACATCGGCTCCTGATATTCCGCGCCGAAAAGATCGCCGAGCCCAAAGTCGCTGCGTGGACGCCCCGCCTCGTCGCAGAGCGAAGTACGGTACGTCGCGACGATGCCGCCGCCCTGCCGCACGTACTCGCGCAGCTGCTCCGCCTCGCGGTCGGACAGGCATACGACGTTGGGCAGCGCGATCACCTTGGCTCCGCCCCACTTGCCGCTCTTCACGTCGCGGTCGGTGATAAGATCAAACAGCACGCGGCTCTCCATGAGCGCGGTGCTAAAGCCCTCCAGCTCGCTGTTATGAAGCTTGCCCAGCTTGCCGTCGATGAGCATATTCTCGGTCGGCTTGGACCAGACGATCGACGCGTACTTGACGCGCTGCTGCGGCGATTGGGCGGATGGGAGCGCCTCCTGCACCGGCTTGACGATATCGAAGGCTTTCTTCATATTCTGCATGCTTCTCGCATCGATGCCACCGTCAGGCTTGATTTGATCGTAATATTGAATGAATCCGCCATTCGCTGCGATAATCGCCATCTCCGCCTGCAGCTGCGGAACCGGCCTCACCTGATATTCACGCGAGATGCCGAGCATCTTGGAATTGAACCGCCACAGCTCGATCTCGAACGGCGCCTCGCCTTTGACCGAGCGATTTTTGCGGCAGAGCAGCCCCAGATTGCCGAAGCCGTCCTGATTCTGGCATTCATTCGTCACATAATCGTCCAGATCGGACATCGCCCAGTCTTCATACGTATATACCGCTCCATTATTATGAGTGATGGTCAGGCGCGGATTAATCGACAGGATCGTGCGCTCGATCTCGTGCAGAATGATGCGGTTCATCCGTCTTCTCCAGGTGAAATACGCCGTCCATTCGGGTCCTCGGCGCACATCGGGCGGCGGAATCATTTTGCCAGTATCCTCCAGGTACTTGCTCTTGCATATGTCGCAATAGCATACCGTCTGCCCCCACCAGCCGAAGCAGTCGAGCCAGAAGCCGTCGAAGTCGTAGCCAGCCGACAGCTCGCGGACGATATTCAGCATATACTCGCGTCCCGGTCCGTTCAGACACATGACAGGCGCCTGCTCGATGGTCGGATTGAACGGCTTGCCTTGACTCGGGTAGATGACGACCGGACTGCCGTCCGCATGACGCGCCGCATACGAGGCTTCCGCATGGCCCCGACGCTCCCGTGTCAGCTGCACGTAATACAGAATGCTCATATCCGCCTTGCGGCAAGCAGCGGAAAACTCCTTCATTAAATCCTTATCACCGATGCCGGTATGCTTGTGCCCGACACCGGTGTTGAAGTAGCAATTGCCCTGATTATCCTTCGCGTGAACGTACAGCGCTTCTACGCCGGAATCCTTCAGCGTCGCTACAATTGCCTCCGGGTCGATATGGCGCAGGTTGACAGGCTGCCCGATCGGCATCTGATCGCTTGAATCCGGCATCTGGAAGTCGAGCAGGAATGCCCGCTTCCGGTTGTGGTACCACTTCTCGCTCATTAGGCTCTCTCCCTCTCGTACTGGTGAAATTCGTCCGGGCGGAGCCATACCGCTTCCCCCAGCTCCAGCATGCGGATCGACTGATCGGGACAGCCGACCTCGGCCCATTCCACAAACTGCTCAATCTGAATCGTATTAAAGGTAAAAAGGTTGTAGTGGTGCGGGATGACGAGCTTGATGCCGCATACGGCCGCGAGACACAGCGCCTCCTGAACCGTGAAGTTGCCGGGTACATACAGCTTCCTGCGCCGCTCGTCACGCCCGTTGACGGGAAGCAGCGCTACATCCGGCCGGTGCTCCAGCAGCCTCGCCGCAAGACCGTCGTAAGGCACGCAATCACCGGCGTGATACAGAGTCAGGCCGCCCATGCGCAGCATATACCCGAGATGCGGGTAGCCAAGCAGACCGCGATCGAGCCGGTCATGCGCCGAAGGGATCGGCACAGTCTCGATCCTTCCCAGCTTGAGCGGACGATCCGCATCCGCACCGGTCACCCGCGTCATATCGAGCCCCCAACCGCGAACATGCTCGAGATGCGGCGTCGGCACGATCAGCCTGCAGTGTGGAGACGCTTCCATCACAGCCGGGATCGTCTCCGGATCCATATGGTCGGAATGCTTATGGGTTGACAGCAGCCAGTCGATG
>JBEPYM010000114.1:0-11581 GCA_041641375.1 Paenibacillus sp. | reverse complement strand
TTACCTTTATTGCCGGGAGCCTGCAAGTTGTGGTTTAATGAGGGGGTCAGCAGTGATTATAGCCAAAGGTGGTCGTATTTGTGAAGCAGCCATTGCCCCAAAGCTGGGACCTTGACCGATATTTTGTAGGCGGGAGTAATTCTCCGGCCTATCTCGCATTTTTGGATGAAACGGATGTTAGGCTCGAAGCGCTGCGTCAACAAGTGACCAATGCTGAATCGATCGGCCTGATGGAGAGCGCTGATGTGCTGGCAGCTATAGCAGAACAGGTACAGACCCTGTCCGCACGCAATTATCAAGCGCTTTCTTTCGCCGAATGTCTCATTGCCCAGAACAGCAAGGACAAGAAAGCGAACCAGCGCCTTGGACGGGTTCAATCGACAAGCGCCGCCTTTGCGACGGAGAAGACGCGCCTTGACGCGCTGCTAGCGGCGACGCCGGACGAGGCTTGGGCGCGACTCATGCAAGATGTGCGGCTGAAGCCGATTGCGTTCCCGTTGTCGGAGCGCCGCGCGCTGGCAAGAGAGAAGCTGTCGCCTGAGCTGGAAGCGATCATCAACGACCTGTCGGTTGACGGCTACCATGGCTGGGGGGAAGCGTACGGGACGGCAGTCAGCAAGACGCAAATTCCGTTTGAGGAGAAGGACGGAACGGTCAGACAATTGTCGGCTGGTCAAGCGCATAATCAGATGCTGTCACCCGACCGATCGGTCCGCAAGCGCGTGTTTGAAGCGTGGGAAGCGGCATGGGGCGGTCAGGCGGATTATTGCGCCGACGCGCTCAATCGACTTGGCGGCTTCCGGCTGCAGGTATACAAGCACCGCAAGTGGGAATCGGTGCTCAAGGAGCCGCTGCAGATCAACCGGATGACCGAGCGTACCTTCCATGCAATGTGGGAAGCAATCGAAGCAAGCAAGCCGATATTTGTTGATTATTTGAATCGGAAGGCGAAGCTGATGGGCCTGGAAAAGCTGTCCTGGTTCGACGTGCACGCTCCGATTGCCGAAACGGCGGCCAAAGTCCCTTACGACCAGGGGGCTGCCATCATTGTCGAACAGTTTGCCAAATTCGACCCGGCTTTCGCCGAGTTTTCGCGGAAGGCGTTCGAGGATCGCTGGATTGAAGCGGAAGACCGTCCGGGCAAACGTCCCGGAGGCTTCTGTACCGGCTTCCCGTTATCCGGCGAAACGCGGATCTTTATGACCTATAACGGCACCATGGACAACGTATCGACGCTTGCCCACGAGCTGGGTCACGCTTATCACCAGCATGTGATGGACGACATGCCGGAGATGACGCAGCATTATGCGATGAACGTGGCCGAGACGGCATCCACCTTCGCTGAACAGCTGGTCATGTCCGCGCTTGTGGCGAACGCCGAATCGAAGCAGGACCAAATCGCTCTGCTTGATGAGAAGATCAGCTCTTCCATCGCGTTCTTTATGAATATTCATGCGCGGGTGCTGTTCGAGCTGTCGTTCTATGAGCAGCGCAGGCAAGGGCTGGTTCCGGTCGAGACGCTGAATCAATTGATGGAGAGCGCTCAGCGCAAGGCGTATCTGGATGCATTGGACCAATATCACCCGCATTTCTGGGCATCCAAGCTTCATTTTTACGCAACCGACGTTCCTTTTTACAACTTTCCATACACGTTCGGGTATTTGTTCAGCACCGTGCTGTATGCGAGGGCGTTGCAAGAAGGAGAAGCGTTCCGGGAGCGTTACGTCGCACTTCTCCGCGATACGGGCAGCATGAGTGTGGAAGAGCTTGTCCATAAGCATTTGCAGGAGGACCCGAGCGAGCCAGCCTTCTGGCAAAAAGGCGTAGAGCTCGCGGCTGCGGATGTGAAGCAGTTTCTGCAGCTAACCGAATAAGGACTGTGAGGGACCTTGTATGTCGATTACGAATTGCAGTGTATGCGGCAAGGTGCTGATCAACGTCAGGGGAGACTATTGTGAGCCGTGCGGCGAGCGAATGATGGAATATAGGCGGGCGATCAGAGAGTTTTTGCGGTACAATTCGAAGAGCACCATGTGGGATGTGCACACGAAGCTCTCCATTCCACTGTCCATTGTTCAGCTGCTGACGAAGGAGGACTTCCCGCTTGACGAGGGAGGACCGAAGAAATAGGAGGGAGCGCCAATGATACGACCAATGCGTATTCATCATGTCAGCCTGGTGGTAACTGATCTGGAACGAGCTGCGAATTTTTACGAAACGACGCTCGGGCTAAGCCGACTGGAGCGTCCACCCTTTGATTTTCCGGGCATATGGTATGCGGTCGGGGATACAGGTCAACAGCTTCATCTGCTCGTTCATGAGGGGGAGACGCTGCGAACCCGGGGGATTGATTCGCGAGACGGCCATTTTGCCATGTCCGTAGCTGATTTTGACGAGACAATTCGTCACCTAGAGCAGCTGCACATCCCATTCGATGCGAGGCCACACAGCAAGGCGGGGTTCCCACAAATCTACATTCTTGATCCAGATCATAATATTATTGAATTGAATGTTACCCCGTAAGCGGCAGAGAGACAAAAAAAGGTGGACCGGTTACGGCCACCTTTTCCTGTGAAGTAAGTACGTATTGCTTAGCGTCTGAACTGGCCAGCAAGCTGGGATTCAGCGATTTCGACAAGACGGCGGGTAATATGTCCCCCGATAGCGCCCGTGTCGCGTGTAGCCATGTAGCCGTAGTAACCGTCTTGCGGGATTTGAATGCCAAGTTCTTGTGCAACTTCGTACTTCAGCTGCTCCAAAGCTTGATTCGCTTGAGGAACAACCAGGGTGTTGCTGCGGGATTGACCTGCGCCCATTGTGTTCACCTCCCTTCAATTAGCGGCGGCGGCGCTTCCGGCTTTGGAAGTTTCGCTCGCCTCTTGAAAGGTAGTATGAGCCAAAACAAAGTTTATACACATCAATTACACTGGAAATTTCGACCAAGGGGATGCTTTGATGTTTCGGTTGCAAATGAGCGGCTGGGCTCACAATCGCGAGCTGCAGATTATACAAGCCGACGTTACGCTCGAGCTTCATGGAACGACATTAATTGATGAGCCGCTGTGTGTCGATGTAGGCATGCCTGCGCTTGCTCGGAGCGCAACCTGCAATGTCTGGCCAGATCGGTTTGCTCCATCGGACAGCTGGGAGCAGGCGCCGTTCTTTGTATGCGGCTGCGGGGATCCGGAATGCAGAGCGTATCTGTTCGGAGTGGAGCATGCCGATGCCGATACGGTGAGGCTCATTGAGCTGGAGCAGTCCGGTCCGGGTGAGTCGCGGGAGTTGGACCGCTTCGAGCTGCCGGTCGAGCTGTATCGCTCGGAGGTTCGCAAGGCCGCTGAGCAATTTATAGCCTTCATCGAGGAACGCGGCGATTATAAGCCGCTTTATCCGGATACGTATAGGAAAGTCGCAGAAGAGCTTGCGAGGTTAAAGAAGGACGGCTATAATAGTTGAAAAACCAATTCAGGCGATGACAAGAGCAAGTAACGGGAATGCTGTGCGCTTCAGAAAGCCGGTGGTTGATGCGAACCGGTGCTGCGCTTTCCGCGAATGGGTCTTGGAGCTTTGAACCGAACGCGCAAGGGCTGACGCCTTTACGTAAGTAGGGAATACGTAGGCTTCACGTTACGAGGCAGTAAGGCGGATTGTTCATCAGCTTGGATCGACATTCCGCGAATCAGGGTGGCACCACGGTCTCTCGTCCCTTTATGGACAGAGGCCTTTTTTGCGTACTTCAAACATGGAGGAAAAGGTGGAGAGTTCACATGAAACGAGTATTGTCCGGCATTCAGCCGAGCGGGATCCTGACGATTGGAAACTACATCGGGGCAATCAAGCAGTTTGTGGAGCTGCAGCATCAGCATGAGTGCTATTTTATGATTGTCGATCTGCACGCCGTTACCGTTCCCCAAGAGCCTGCCAAGCTGAGAGAGCAAACCGAGATGGTGGCAGCCCTTTATCTGGCCAGCGGGCTTGATCCGTCCAAGGCGAATATGTTTGCCCAGTCGCATGTTCCGGAGCACGCGCAGCTCGGCTGGCTGATGATTACCCTTACCTATATGGGTGAGCTGGAAAGAATGACGCAGTTCAAGGATAAATCCGAAGGAAAGTCTTCCGTCGGGGCGGGACTGTTTGTGTACCCATCGCTTCAGGCGGCTGATATTCTGCTATACAACGCCGATTATGTGCCGGTGGGTGACGATCAGAAGCAGCACCTGGAGCTGACCCGGGATTTGGCGCAGCGGTTCAATCAGCGCTTCGGGGATCTCTTTACGCTTCCTGAAGCGTTTATTCACAAGGTCGGGGCGAGAATTATGTCGTTGGACGATGCCTCGAAGAAGATGAGCAAGAGCAGTCCGCAGCCGGGCAGCTTTATCTCCATGCTGGATGAACCCGATGTCATCCGCAAGAAGCTGAGCCGCGCGACGACTGATTCCGGCAAGGAGGTTCGTTATTCGCCAACAGAAAAGCCGGAGATCAGCAATCTGATGTCGATCCTAAGCCACTGCACAGGCAAGTCGCTGCAGGAAATTGAAGACAGCTACGCGGGGCAAGGATATGGCGCATTCAAGAAGGATGTGGCGGAAGCGCTGGTCGCCGTGCTTGAGCCGCTGCAGATGAAGTATAAAACGATCCGCGAATCCGGAGAGGTGCACAATGTTCTGCGCCGCGGAGCGGAGCGCGCACGCGAAGCGGCGGCTCCTACCCTGGCCCGTGCGATGGATCGAATGGGCTACTTGTCCCGTTGAGCCTCGCGGGCGCGGCGGGCTCTCGCTTTGGAGATAAAGCCTGCCGCCATCGTTCCCAGCGATGCGAGCACCGCAAGCAAGGAAAGCACATAGTACGAATAGCTGAGCCATATGCCCGACAGTGTCAGCAGGCCCACGGCTGCAAATGCATAGAGCAGGGATGCCGTTCTGGTCATCGAAATCACCGCCTTCTAATGTTAGCTTGTCCATCTTTGAAATTGTTTTTTTGAATTGTGCATAATCGTTCAGAATGCGAGTCATAATATGTTTGCAAGCTTGCAACTACATCACGTGCAACGCATACTGAAAGGAGTGCATGATTCATGGGTGCAGGTCAATCCAGAAGCAACTCTTTGGTCGTTCCGCAAGCAAATGCAGCTCTTCAACAAATGAAGGTTGAGGTAGCTCAAGAAATCGGCATTCAAATTCCGCAAGACGGATACTATGGCTACATGGCGACTCGCGACACAGGCGCGATCGGCGGCCATATGACTCGCCGCTTGGTGCAAATCGCCGAGCAATCTCTGTCCGGCCAGCGCTAAACCGCGAACCGGCAAGATCGCTTCATGTGGAAAGCTCAAGGGAGGATGCTCCCTTGAGCTTTCTTTGTCTTCCTAGAGCGAGCTCAGCTTGAGCCGCTTCTCCAGCTTCGCCTCATTCAGCCAGCCTACGTACGAATCCAATGTTTTCATTTCATGATCGAGCAGCACAACAGCGACAAAAGGGTACTGCTTCCGATGCTGATACCTGACATCCGCCCATTTGACCTCATATCCCCACGAATGCTCCTTCACCTCCGCGTAAGCGAAGGAGGTGAACGACAAGAACGCCTGGACGTCGGCCTCGCGACTTGCGGCTGCCGCTGCAGGGTGGAGCGACTCGTCGTGGAACTCCTCTGTCCAGCGTGCTGCGCCGTTCCTCAGCTCCCCGATCCGAAAGCCGCCTGCGGCATTGCGCTTGACGATATTCCAGTTCTGCGCATGCACGGTCGGTAAAAGCGAATACGAATCGCCGGTCTTATAACGGGGGTCCTGGATGGGGAGCTGGCGTTCCAAGCGCCAATGCACGGCGGTTCGCCATCCGTAATATAGCACAATGGCAATGTACAGCACCGCAAACAATGGTCCGGGAGAAGCTGCCCCGACGACCCACAGCAGGATTGCAGCTGCATGTGCGGTAAAGATAAACGGGTCAAAAATGTGAATCACGTTCCACGATACCCACATCCTGGAGAAGGGGCGCAGCGATTGTGTTCCGTACGTATTGAACATATCGCTCAAGACGTGGATGACGACAGCCAGCAATACCCACTTCGCTGTAACGGCTGCCGATACGTCCGGAAACAGAATCGCCAGCAGCGCCGTGATCAGGGCGGTCCAGCCGAATACGGCGGGTATCGAATGAGAGAACCCGCGATGATTGCGGACGTATGCGGCGTTGCTGCGAAGACGGTACAAGCCGTCGGTATCCGGCGCTTGCGAGCCCAGCACCGTTCCAGTCAGTACGGCGGCAGCTGCTGCGGTGTCTGAGGCAACCGCGGGATCCAGATATGCAAGTCCAGCAAGTCCGATCCCAACGACAAGGTGAGTGCCGGTATCCATCTGATCAACTCCATCCATACGCTTGCGTTGTGTCGTTATGAATTATTGTACCATGCCAACTGAGAAATGGAACCCGCCAATTGCCGAACATGCAAGCAACCTTCTCCTCGATCATAGCAGGATAATCCATGATTTGAAGCATGGATATCCATGGTTTCCATGTGAAAATCGCGTTACCCTTAACCGTAGGAATGAAAGAGATGCGGGGGATGCGGCGTGAATCGAACCTCAATTATGAAAGAACACTTTGTCCGGCATAAAGGATCGTATTGCTTTGGTTTTGCATTATTGTCCATTTCGTGCTTGCTACAGCTCTGGATTCCCGTCCTGTTGGGCGACTTTACCGATCTCCTCAGCACGAGCCGTCTCACCTATGGGGGGGCTGTCGAGTTTGCCTGCTGGGTGACGGCCGTAGGGCTGGGTGTCGCTTTCTTTCGATCGACCGGGCGTATTTTTTTATTTAAGCTTTCGAGAACGCTGGAGAAGCGCATTCGCAATGATCTATTCACGCATTGGGAGCGCCTGTCCGCCCAATATTTCAATAATCAGCGGATCGGCGATTTAATGAGTCATGCGATCAATGACGTTCAGGTCATGCGGGAGGTGACGATGCAGGGCGTGTTCAACCTGTTTGAGGCGCTGCTGCTCATCACCGTTACGGTGATTGCGATGACGATGATGGTTGATCCGCTGCTCACCTTCCTGACGCTGCTTCCGCTGCCGCTGCTGTCGCTGCTTGCTTATCGATTCCACAACCGGATACGGACGGAATCGACCCAGGTGCAAGAAGCGCTTGGCATACTGACAAGCCGTGTGCAGGAATTTATCGCAGGCGTGCGAATTGTCAAGGGCTTCGTCCAGGAGCAGGCGGAGCGCCGCTTGTTCGACCAGGATAACCGCCATACTGTAGCGATGAACAAAAAATTCGTGAAATCCAACTCGTTGTTTACGTCGCTCAGCTCCGCGATCGTCGGCTTGAGCTTTCTCGTATCGGTGATATTCGGCGGAATTTTGGTGCTGCGCGGTACGATTACGCTCGGTCAATTTGTAGCCTTCAATACCTATCTGTCGCTGCTGACGGGGCCGATCGAAAATATGGGCCGGGTCATGAATTTGCTGCAGCGCGGTGTTGCTTCGGAGAAAAGGCTGTTGCATATTTTGCAAACCGCTCCTGATATTGTGGACGGACCGGATACGGATGTGAGCGTGACGGATTTGCGAGGCGGCATCGATATCCGCGGGCTGACCTTTACGTACCCTGGGGCATCAAAGCCGGCCCTGCGCGACATCGATGTGTCTGTCCCGCCAGGAACGAGCCTCGCTGTCGTCGGCCGGGTCGGAAGCGGCAAGAGCACCCTCGTCTCGTTGCTCGTTCGGCTGTATAATCCGCCTGCAGGTACGATCTGGCTGGATGGTACGGACATTCTCCGGATCCCGCTTCAGACGCTTCGCAGCGGTGTCGGTTATGTGCCGCAGGATCAGTTCCTGTTCTCCTCGACGATACGTGACAACATCGGCTTCGATCCGAAGCCTTATTCGGATCAGGAAATTGAACAGGCTGCCAGAGTCGCACAAGTGTACGATAACATTATCGGTTTCCCGGGCCGGTTCCAAACGCAGCTCGGCGAGCGCGGCGTTACGCTCTCCGGCGGTCAACGCCAGCGCGTCAGCATTGCGAGAGCGGTCATCAAGCGTCCGGCTGTGCTGATCTTTGATGACAGCCTGTCGGCCGTCGATACGGAAACGGAGGAGCGTATCCTCGAAGGTTTGAAGGAAGTGATGCAGGATCGGACGACGATCATTATCGGACATCGGATTTCCTCGGTGCAGCATGCGGATCAGATCATCGTCATGGAAGAGGGGCGGATCGCAGAGCGCGGCACACATGAGCAGCTGCTGGCGCTCGGCGGGGTGTACGCGGATATGTATCGCAAGCAGCGTCTCGATCAGGCGGCGGAGGAGCATGAGCTGCGTTCGCTCAGCTTCAAATCGTCAGTGAGGGGGCAGCAGGCATGAGTATGGAAGAGGAAAAGGTGATTACCAACGTCAAGGATACGGTGCTTCTAAAGCGTCTCATGAGCTATGCGGTTCCGTATTGGCGCATGATCGTATTGTGCGTCGCATTCGCGTTCGTCATTGTGGTGGCGGATTTGGCGCGGCCGTTCTTGATCAAGGTTGCGATCGATGATCATATTAACGGGCTGTACAGACCGATGGTTGAGGTCTCAGGTGAGCGGGTCACTGCCGCTCATGATCGCGTAATCACGTTGAACGGTCGGTCCTATGCCGTCGTTGATCCGGCGAAGACGCAGGCTGAAGCCTCGGAGCGGCGTCAGGTGGTGCGGATCGGCGAAGGGCATTATTTGATGGAGGGATGGCTTCCCTCTAATGAAGGGGAACCGCGGCTGGTGCAATCGCCCAACGGCGAAGGCGTAAGGGTTCAGGCGAAGGAGCAGTCATTCGCTGCTGCTGCGCTTTCCGATGGCGAGGTTGACGCTCAGCGTACGAATGCCTATTCGGGGATGCTGATGCTCGGCTTCTGGTTCCTGCTAACGGTGGCGGGCTCCTCCTTGCTGTCCTATTTGCAATCCAATTTGCTGCAGTTTACGGGACAGAATATTATCTATAACATCAGGAAGCAGCTGTTCGAGCATGTGAGCAGGCTGTCGATGTCGTTCTTTGATCGAAATCCCGTCGGACGCCTTGTCGTCCGGGTCACCCATGATACGGAATCGCTAAACCAGCTGTATTCGCAGGTCGTTGTGAATTTGATCAAGGATGTCATTGTGCTGATCGGAATCGTAGTGGTGATGCTGCAGCTGAGCGTTAAGCTGACGCTGCTGTCGTTTACCGTTATCCCCATCCTGTTCCTGCTTACCTTCTGGTACAAATCCGTCATTCGCGAGGCGCAGCGCGTGACCCGGATGTTCCTGTCCCGGCTGAACGCGTTTCTGGCTGAAAATTTGTCCGGCATCCGCATTACCCAGCTGTTCGTTCGGGAGCAGCGGCAGTGGGAGCAATTCAATGAGCTGAACGAGAGCTACTACCGGGCAGGGATGCGAGGCACGACGATCAACTCGATTTTCCAGCCAGCGATCGGATTCGTAGGGAATGTGGCGGTCGCGCTGCTGCTTTGGTACGGGGGGATTGCGGTCATTGACGGGGCGATTACATTCGGAATCGTCTACGCGTTTACGCATTACATCCGGCAGTTTTTTAATCCTCTCATGAGCCTGGCGGAAAAATACAATCAGGTACAAATGGCGATGGTCAGCGCGGAGCGGGTGTTCGAGCTGATGGACGAGAAGCCGGCGATTGTAGACCCGGAGAAGCCGGTGTCGCTGCCGCCTCGTGTGCGGGGAGAGATCGTCTTTGAGAACGTCTGGTTCGCTTATGTCGATGAGCAGTGGGTGCTCAAGGATGTGTCGTTCCGGATCGCTCCGGGGCAAACCGTCGCTTTCGTCGGCGCGACGGGTGCAGGCAAAAGCTCGATTATACAGCTCATCAACCGTTTCTACGATGTGCAGCGCGGGAGAATCACAGTAGACGGAGTGGATATCCGCGAGATTCCGCTGGATGAGCTGCGCAGCCGGATCGGCTTGATTCAGCAGGATGTGTTCCTGTTCACCGGCGACATTGCTTCCAACATCCGGCTGCGCCGGGACGACATCACCGATGAGCAGGTGATGGAAGCTGCGCGGCTAGTGCGCATTCATGATTTTGTGGCTGGGCTGCCGGAGGGATATCGAACGATGCTCGGCGAGCGCGGCATCACGCTCTCACTCGGCCAACGACAGCTGCTGTCGTTCGCGCGCGCGATCGTGTTCAAGCCGGCGGTGCTCATTCTGGACGAAGCGACCTCCAACATTGATACGGACACGGAGATCGCGGTGCAGGAGGCGCTGTCCGATATCTCGCGCGGCCGCACGACTCTTGTGGTTGCGCATCGCCTGTCGACGATTCAGCACGCCGATCAGATCATCGTCATGCACAAGGGCCGCGTGCAGGAGGTCGGTACGCACCACCAGCTCCTGTCGGTGCAAGGCTACTACTACAAGCTGTATGAGCTGCAATACAAGGAAGAGCCGGCCCCTCGCAAACGGCAGGCGTGATTTGGCGCAAAGGGAGCCCTGCCGGGGTTGGCAGGGCTATCTTTGTGCATCGGTGCCTGTTGTCGCGGGGGGAGGCAAGGTATTGCATGAGCCCGTCCCCCTCGCGGCAGGGAGGCAAGGTATTGCATGAGACTGTTCCCCTCGCAGCAGGGAGGCAAGGTATTGCATGAGCCTGTCCCCCTCGCGGCAGGGAGGCAAGGTATTGCATGAGCCTGTCCCCCTCGCGGCAGGGAGGCAAGGTATTGCATGAGCCTGTTCCCCTCGCAGCAGGGAGGCAAGGTATTGCATGTGTTCGCGCCACTCGCCGTGGGGAGGCATGGCATCCCTTGGGCCCAGCAAACCTTGCCATCTTGTATGGAGTACATGATAATTACGGTGTAACCGCTTTATAACTAATCCATCTTGCACCGGATACAATTGAAAGCGCATACAAACTGCTAAAGTATATAAAATCAGTCAATTTAGTTGTACTCCATACAATACGTGCTTCAAATTTCCTGTTTTCACTCATTTTCAGTTGTACTCCATACAAGATGTTTCGGATTTCCCCGTACAAGCAAGATGTGTTTCGCATCCTGTTTTCGCCCATTCACAATGGCTCCATCCTAGGCATCCAGCTACCCGCTCACAGTGATCCCGTTCGATCCCATCCCAGTTGTGCGACGATTCCGCCGAAATCAGCCGCCTGGCTGTAGGCACCGAAAAAAAGGGCATCCCTTGCTGCGGTCTTAACGACCTGCAAGGAACAGCCCCTCTGGTATGTCTGGCTTACACTAAGCTATCGGATCAAACCGAAGGTTTGCCCGCCGAATGTGTATGTATAGGCGAGCTCCTCATCGAAGGTGATATAGTCCAGGTTGACCATCAATAGCAAATAGCGCATGCCGGATTGCGGATCGGAGATAATGATGTGGTCGCGGCCCGCAGCCTCGAGGCGTCCCTTAAACACCTTCGCGTTCCATTGCGAATTGTTCTCGAACGTCATGTAGATGGTCGCCATTTTGCCAAGGTTCAGACGGAGAATATTCTCGATATAGGACTGCTCTGTAGGGAGCAGACCCGGAACCTCGACGCCTCCTGTACCTCCGCCTCCGCCGATCGCAACAGCCGGTGGTGT
>JBEPYM010000113.1:0-11933 GCA_041641375.1 Paenibacillus sp. | reverse complement strand
CGGTACGAATCCTCCAGATACTCGAACACGAGTTGAATCGCCTTCATCGCAAGCCCGTCGGTGTAATCGTTCGCCATCACCGACACATACGCCTCAATTGCATGCGTCAGGACGTCCATGCCGGTGTCGGCTACCGCCGTCTTCGGCAGGCTGTATACATATTCCGGATCGATAATCGCAACATCCGGCGTAAGCTCATAATCGGCGAGCGGATATTTGGTCTGGCCGTGCTTCTTGTCGGTAATTACGGCGAAGGAGGTGACCTCCGAGCCGGTACCCGACGTCGTCGGAATGGCGACAAACTTCGCCTTCTGTCCGAGGCGCGGATATTTGTATACCCGCTTGCGGATATCGAGAAACTTCTGCTTCAGCGCGTGGAAATCGGTATCCGGATATTCGTAGAAGAGCCACATCGCCTTCGCTGCATCCATCGGCGAGCCACCGCCCAGCGCAATGATGCAATCCGGCTGGAACGACGCCATCAGCGCTGTGCCGCGCTCGACCGTATCCACCGAAGGATCCGGCTCGACATCGGAGAATACCTCGACCGCTACCGGCATGCGGCGCTTGCGGAGATAGTACTCGACCTTCTCCACATAACCGAGCTTCACCATCATCGGATCGGTCACGATCAGCACACGCGAGATGTCCGTCATTTTCTCCAAATACTGCGTCGCGCCCTTTTCAAAATAAATCTTCGGCGGAATTTTGAACCACTGCATGTTGACCGTGCGGTATGCCACCCTTTTCACATTGATCAGATTGACGGTCGTCACGTTGCTCGTCGTCGAGTTGTGGCCGTACGAGCCACAGCCAAGCGTCAGCGACGGCAGGTTCGTGTTGTAGATGTCGCCGATTGCGCCGTGCGTCGACGGGGAGTTGACGATAATGCGCCCGGTTTGCAGCCGCTTCGAGAACGCCTGGATGACGGCCTCATTTTTTGAATGAATGACGGATGAATGACCCATCCCGCCGAACCGAATCACCTCGGCCGCGCGCTCGATACCCTCTTCGGCGTTACCCACCTTATAACAAGCGAGCACGGGGCTCAGCTTCTCCGCCGACAGCGGGAACTGCTCTCCGACGCCGTCCAGCTCCGCCACCAGCACCTTCGTGCCTGCAGGTACCTCGATTCCCGCCATCTCCGCAATTCGCACCGCCGGCTGACCGACGATCACCGCATTAACGGCGCATTTCTCGGGGTTAATGACCAGCTTCGATACCGCCGCCGTCTCTTCCGCACTCAGGAAGTAGCAGCCGGCCTCGGTCATCAGTTTCTTCGCTTCGGCGTAGATCGGCTTGTCAAGGATGACTGACTGCTCCGAAGCGCAAATCATGCCGTTGTCGAACGTCTTGGACAACACCAGATCCGTAACGGCTTGCTTCAGATCCGCAGTCCGCTCGATGAAGCACGGAACGTTGCCGGGACCGACGCCAAGCGCAGGCTTGCCGGTGCTGTACGCCGATTTCACCATCGAAGAGCCCCCGGTCGCCAGCACAAGCGCCACGTCGCGATGGTTCATCAACAGCTGCGTCGCTTCGACAGACGGATGCTCGATCCACTGAATGCAATGCTCCGGCGCGCCTGCCGCAATCGCAGCGTCACGCAAGGTGCGCGCCGCGGCGACGCTGCTCTTCTGAGCTGACGGATGGAACGCGAACACGATCGGATTGCGCGCCTTCACGGAAATGAGCGCCTTGAACATGGTTGTGGAGGTCGGGTTCGTGACCGGTGTTACACCGGCAATGACGCCGACCGGTTCGGCTACCGCGCGATAGCTCTCATGCGGATTGTCTTCAATCACGCCGACCGTCTTGACCGCCTTGATGCTGTGATACACATATTCGGTAGCGAACAGGTTCTTCGTGATTTTGTCCTCGTACACGCCGCGCCCTGTCTCTTCCACCGCAAGCTTCGCAAGCGGCATATGCTGGTCAAGCCCTGCCAGCGCCATCGCCTGCACAATTCGATCCACCTGCTCCTGGTTCAGCTCCATGAAAGCCGCCAGCGCCTCTACGGCTCTGGCCATCAACCCGTTAACCTCCGCTTGCGCCTTGCTTGGTTCTCCGAGCTTCTTTTCCTCCACTGCCATCTCCACTCACGCCTCTCTATTCAAATTAAGTTCGAATGTAGCCGTACGTATTGTCGCTTCTCCGATACACAACGCCCGCCCGGTTCGTGTCGCTGTCGAGGAACAGGTGGAAATCGTGATCAAGCATATTCAGCTGCAGGATCGCCTCCTGCAACGTCTCGGGCTTAAGCGAGATGTGCTTCACCCGCGCCACATCGAAGAACTCCTCGTCCTCCTCCGTTGCGACAGCGCCGCTTCCCGCCTCCTCCACGTACGCTCTCAGGCTTTTGGCATGCCGCAGCCGTCCGTGAATTTTCTCCTTCAGCTTGCGGTATTTCCGCTCCAGCTTGTCGGCGACCAGATCGATCGTCTCATACATGTCCGAGCTTCGATGCTCGGCGCGAAGTCTCAGCTCTCCAGCCTCCAGCATCACCTCAGCTGTATGCACCGGCTTCTTGCCTTGTACGGTCAACCGCACATGAGCCAGTGCTTCGCCGCCGAGCCATTCGCCGATCCGTCCGATTTTTCGCTCCGCATACTCCCGCAGCGCATCTGTCATCTCGACTCCATATACATGTACCTTCATACTCCTCGATCCTCTCTCTATGTGAATGGTGTTGTAACCTGCCTCCGTCGTTCTGTACAGCTTCAGTCTACCCCAGCCGCACAACCCCTGATGTGAAATCCATCACACTCAGGGAATATTCCGCGAAAGTTCAGAGAATTCCCCGATAGTGATCAAAGTCACACCGTAGTATGCTTAGAGCAACAACAAATACCATGAACGGAGCTGGTGCCAGTATGACAACGACAACCGAGTGCGCGGCAGCGAGCCAATATCAGATCAAGGAATTTTTGACGACGGAGCAATTCGCCAAGCTGGAGGCGATCATGTACCCGCGCAAGTGGAAAGAAGGCTCGACCCTGTTCTGGGAGGGCGATGCCGCCGACAAGCTGTTCTATGTGAAATCGGGACAGGTGAAGGTGTATAAGACAACCGAGGATGGGAAAGAGCTGATTCTGTATATTCTACAAAAAGGAGATTTTTTCGGAGAGCTCGGCGGGTTTTCCCAGCTGTTTTATAGCTTTAACGGAATCGTCACGAAGGATGCGGACATCGGAGTTGTGCAGGCGTCGGACCTGGAGGTATTGGTATATCAAAATGGCGAGTTCGCGCTGGACTTTATGCGATGGATGGGCCTCATGCACCGTACGACTCAATCGAAATTTCGGGATTTGCTGCTGTACGGCAAGCCGGGTGCACTCGCCTCGACACTCGTCCGGATGACGAATTCGTACGGTCAGTCTCATAAGGACGGGATCAAGATCGGTCTCAAGCTGACGAACACCGAGCTGTCGCAGTTTATCGGAACAACTCGCGAGAGCGTCAACCGGATGCTCAGCTCGCTCAAGGACGAGGACGTCATTGATTACGACAAGCAGCACATCGTTGTCAAAAATATAACGCAGCTTCGCTGCATGGCGGGCTGCCCGAGCTTCCCGGCCTGTCCGAAGGAAATTTGCCGGATCTGATCACACCCGCAACGTGACGAATATCACAGCAAACCTCCCCGTTTCCTCTTACTCTGTAAGTAAAGAGGAGATAGGGAGGTTTTGTCGTTATGGTAACCGGTGCGCTGTTGACTTATGTAGACTCGAACGGAGCCATTCCGGAAGGCTTGATGCAGACGGCTGCCCTCATGTCCGACATATGCAGCGAGCTCATGATTGTCACCAACAATACCCGCGCCGTGCTGCCGAAGGTGGATGCGGGCTTGCGGGTGATTTCCGGCTATGCCGGCATGGAATGGCCGCTTGGCGGATTGTATGCGGCGCTGTCGCTCAGCCGGCAGCCTTATGTATGGGTGGTGGATGCGCGAGGCCGTTTCTTCTCGCTACGGCTCGCCCGCTCCATGGTGGAGGAGATCGCCCTGCAACGCGGCAAGGTGATTTTGCATCTGACGGACGGGGAACCCGGGCTGCACCATTCGCTGTTTCGCAAGGACTGTCACGATGTGCTCTATCAGCTTGCCGGCGACGGACAGCCCGATTGGAGAACGTTTCGGAAAGCGATTACTGAGGGTGTGTGGGAACCTTCAGCGTAACGGTCGTACCCGCGCCCGGTGACGAGGCAATATCCAGCTCGCCGCCAACTGACCGGGCGCGTTCCTCCATGCTGAACAAGCCGACACCCTTCGTGCGCGCGGTGGGATCGAAGCCGCGGCCGGTGTCCCGGATCATCGCCAGCACGAAAGAGCCGTCCTCTGTTATCGTGACTTCAGCCTCGGACACATCGGCATATTTAGCCGTGTTCGTAAGCGCCTCCTGAATGATCCGGTAGATCGTCGTTTCCGTCTGGATATCGAGACGTCCGGAGAGGCTGCATTCCAGCTTGGCATCGATGCCGTAATGTCTGGAGTAATTCTGCAAGTATGTTCGAATGGCAGGAACGACGCCGAGATCGTCAAGGACAGAGGGACGAAGCTCCCACGACAAGGAACGGATATCCTCAATGATGCCGGTGACAGCCTTGCGGAGCTTATCCAGTCCTTGGACGGCGTCCGGACCTGCCTTCATCGTCTCTATTTGGATGAGCAGCGAAAACAGGCTTTGCCCGATCCCGTCATGCAGCTCGCGAGACAAGCGCTTGCGCTCCTCCTCCTGCACCCGGATCATTTTTGTCATCATCAGCTGCAGCTCTTCCTCGATCCGCTTCAGCTCCGTCACTTCATTCCGAATGGCTAAATATTGATAGGGAGCTCCGTCCTCGCCAAGGAACGGCACGATGGTCGTGTTCACCCAATAGTAGCTGCCGTTCTTCGACTTGTTCTTGAGCTCGCCTTTCCATACCCGGCCGGAACGGATTGTCGTCCACAGATTTTGCATAAAGTCCCTTGAATGATACCCGGAGTTAATAATGCGGTGATCCTTGCCGATCAGCTCTTCCCGGGAGTAACCCGACACCTCGCAAAATTTATCATTTACATATCGGATGGCGCCCTTCGGGTCGGTAACGGCGACGATCGACGACTCGTCGAGCGCAAGCTTCAGGTCGAGAAGCTGCTTCAGCGAGCGCTCCAGATCAACCTTCATCGCCTGGAAGGCATCGTTTAGCTGGGTGAACAGCTGAAGCGCGTTGTCACTATCCTTCTCCCCGCCTGTACCCGTCAGCCAGTCCAGCTCGTTACTCAAAGTTCAGCAGCCCCTTTTTCATCGCATATTTGACCAATTCCGGCCTCGTCCGCAAATTCAGCTTGTCCATGAGATTGCTTTTGTGCGTTTCGACCGTTTTGACCGAGAGGATCAGCTGCTCGGCGATTTCCTTGTTGGCATAGCCCATCGCCACAAGCGACAAAATCTCCTTCTCCCGGTCCGATAACGTCTCATAAATATCGGACGACTCGCCGCGGCGCAGCTTCTCCACATATTCGCCCATCAGCTTCTTCGTCGCCGTAGGAGTCAAATACGCCTCTCCCCGTGCAACGGATTGAATCGCAGATACGAGCTCCTCGTGGGGAGAGCTCTTCAGCACATAGCCGGACGCTCCTGCGTGGATCGCCTGGAACAAATACTGCTCGTCATCGTGCATCGTCAGCATCAGCACGGCAATTTCCGGCAGCAGCTGCTTCAGCTCCTTGGTCGCCGTGAGCCCATCCTTGCCCTGCGGCATGCTCAAATCCATGAGCACGACGTCCGGCTTCAGCTCCTGCGCCTTGCGGATACCTTCCCCGCCCTCCGCCGCTTCTCCGACAATGACCATGTCACTTCGCGCCCCAAGCAGCATCGACAGACCGGAACGCACCACCGCGTGGTCGTCCACGATCAATATTCGCGTTTCCGCCATCGCTGTCATACCTCCGTACGCATATTGTGAACAGCTTCATGTTATCCTACGAGTAAGGAAAAAACCAGATTCAATTTGTCGCCGTACTTAAACCCCATACCTTTCCCAATGCAGCCAAAATTAGCACAAACGATCTGATTTGAGAGAGTCTTGTCACTGCGGCGTCTCGTATCAAAGGATAAGCCACCTGTATTTACTAGGAGTAACCGACCTTCGCTTCTTAAAGACCCTCACAAAGCTTTGCAGGGACTGAAACCCCACCTCGAACCCTACATCTATTACATTCATATCTGTAGACGCGAGGAGACTACACGCTTGACGAACTCTTACTTCATGGAGAAATTCAACAAAATTACAACCCATATGAAGCTTGATAAGCTCACTTAAGTGGGAGGCATTAAAGCCAAATTGATTGGCTAGGGAGGAAAGACGTATTTCTTCCCTATAATTGCAATGAACATAGTGGATTACATTCCAGATTCGATTTTTTTTACCAAGTACTCTATTGCCCTCAAGTGGCGGATTGCGATTATCTTCCCCTTGATTCAGCATCCTTGCTCGATCAAACCGTATCATAAGATTCCCCAAGTAAAGCCTCATTAAAGTTCCACGCCAATCCTGATTTCCAACATACTCTTCCAATAATGCTTGCATCAATTTCACTGCAACCTCGAACTCATTTCCAACTAATTGCACATAAGGTGGAAGATCCTCACTGGAGTTCAGCAGTCGGTACATTGCCGGGTCCTTCTTCAGAAGTTCAAAAACATATACAAGGTCGAACATGCAATTGAACATGGTAATTGGGGCATTGGGATTCGCTTGTATTTCATGAACCTGGTATGGCAGCAGCAAGCTGAGCGTGCCTACAGTTAACGCATGGGGGTGTCCGTTAACTACCTCTATTCCTTCCCCATCTAGGACGAGAGAGCATTCCAGAAAATCATGCCGATGCAGCGGAAACCTGTCTGTAATTCGATTTATGGATATATGCATCGGGAGGTTGGAGGATATAAATGAATAGTCCGACAACTGCTTATTCATCGGAATTATAGTAAACCTCTCCTTCCTTCCTGAAAAATGATAGTTCTCACCGAAAAAAAGTGACTCGTAGGATATGTAAACATATTACAATATAAAACATAAGCAAGATCAAAATGAAAAAGGAGTGCTTCACGATGGATCTTCCTATTCGAATCGGCGAACTGACATCAAGTTCTGTCATCACACGTTATCCCGGCAATCCTGTTCTGCAGCCAAGTAACGTCCCTTACGCTCCATCCCTCGTCTTTAACGCGGGTGTGGTCAAGTTCGAGGGTCGCTATGTAATGGTATTCCGTAACGATTATGCTGATATGGATACGCTATCCATGCTTCCAGCTTTTACCACAAATTTGGGTTTAGCCTTCAGCAACGATGGAATCCATTGGGAGGTTCAACCGCAGCCTTGCTTCAGCATAAGCAATGAAGAGGCGATTCGAGCCTATGACCCCAGACTAACAGTTATCGATGGTCGCTGCTATATGTGCTTTGCAGTGGATACCAGACATGGCGTGCAGGGTGGAATTGCCGTAACAGATGATTTCGTCAAATTTGATACCCTTCATATGACGGTGCCAGACAACCGTAATATGGTTCTGTTTCCAGAGAAGGTGAACGGAAAATATGTAAGACTCGAACGTCCATTTCCTGTTTACAGCAGAGGCGGAAAGGACCGATTCGATACCTGGATCTCCTCTTCCCCGGATTTACGTTACTGGGGAGACAGCAAACTCCTGTTTGCCGTAGAGGAGGTACCGTTCGCCAATGACAAGATCGGACCTGCAGCTCCACCAATCAAAACCTCTAAGGGTTGGCTGACGACATTCCATGCGGTAGACCGCGATGAGAACCGCGGCAAGAATGGCTGGGAATCCAGTTGGAAGAAGCGTTATACAGCAGGCATCATGTTGCTTGATTTGGACAACCCGTACAGCATCATCGGCATGTTCAGACAACCTTTGATTGCTCCCGAAGCACCGTACGAGACGAGTAACGGCTTCCGCAACGATGTTATTTTCCCTGGAGGGATGATACTCGAGGAAGACGGGGAAGTCAAGATCTATTATGGTGCTGCAGATACTGTCGAATGCCTTGCAACCGCACATGTGGACGATCTGATCGAGCTCTGCTTATCCGGTAACTAACATGATTATGGTGGGTAAAAAAAGTAAAGCCGGTTGATCAACCGGCTTTACTTTTTAGCACATCTATTGCTTGACAGCGCCCAGCTTCTCAACTTCCTGCTTCAGCTTGATGAATCTCTCTACACCAAGCTCCTTCAGACGATTTTGGAACTTGTCATAGTTCGGCTCAATTGGTTCAGCGCCCAGCACCCACTTCTGCAAGGTCTCGTCTACATAGGTTCTAATGTCCTTATCAAGTTTGTTCAGCTCATTAAGGTCTTTCTCAGGGATCATGCTGCTAGGAGTGGATTGCCTGATGTAGTAATTACCCTTGTCGTACATTTCCATACCTTGTAGTGCAATCGGATTCGCCCACTGCTTCTCTACTTCAAAGTTCTGGGAATATCCAATTTCAATTGCCGCGCCCATTTTGTTCAATTCGTTGACAACGTTCGCGCTCTTCAGCAATTCAGGAGTCAAGGTCGGCTTCCCATTCACCAACGTGTAGGACTTTCCTTCAATGCCAAAGTTCATAAGACGGTTTCCTTCTTCGGTAAACCAGAAATCGAAGTATTTGATCAGCTCGACGGAATACTTGCTCTTGGCTGAAATGGACCAGCCATATTCACCGAATGGCTGACGTTTGGAATATTCCACTTGTTTGCCCTTGCTGTTGGCTGGAGGTGCGAATGGAAGAAACTTGATGCCAGGCACCTTGTCCTTGAAGGTGTCATTGTAGCCGGCAGTGGATGCAAACCAATCATGGGTCAATCCACCAAGGTTGTCCCCCAATAGCACCTCTCGTGCCTTATCCCCACGAGTGAAGATTTCCTTGTCAATCAAGCCTTCCTTATACCATTTGGTCAGATTGATGATTGCATTCTTGAAGGCAGGGTCTGCAGGACCGAATACAATCTGATCACCACGGTAGAACCAGGTATGGTGAGAATCCCACAAGCTGAGCAAATCATAGATTCCAGCCTTTTTCTCTCGATGGAAATAGCCAACTTCATCTGCCCTGCCATTGCCGTTCGGGTCTCTTTCCTTAAATGCTTTCAAAACCATATACAGTTCATCAACCGTGTTCGGCTGCTTCAGCCCTAGCTTATCAAGCCAGTCCTGTCGTATAAACCAACCTTTCTGAGCATTGCCGCCAGGCATGAACGGAATCATGTAGAGTTTCCCATCCTGTGCAATTGTTGCATTCCTGATAGACGGGTTCTGATCCAAATACTTCTTGATGTTAGGAGCATGTTTAAGAATTAGATCATCCAATGGCAGGAAAGCACCCTCTAGACCGAATTTGTTGATTTGACCTTTGCGGAAATGTACCACATCAGGAATGTCGTTGGAAGCAATCATCAAATTGAAAGCTTCATCGCTGTTTGTTGAAGCTTTGGAGGCGGTTCCTTTCAGGTTCACATTCGTCAGTTCAGCTGCTTTCTTGAACACTTCCCAATTGTCATCGAATGCAATTCGTCCATAATAGTGCAGATGAATTTTGGCTTCGATTGGGGTTGCGCTTGCCTTTCCTGATACAGCAGGAGTTTGCTTTGAATGAACTGCCTCAGGTCCTGGATCATTCTTGCCGCATGCAGAAACAATGCCTATAGTCATTGTTGATGCAAGTAGGATGGACAGACCGTTCTTCATACGATGCTTTGATTTGGACATTCTTATTCTCCCCTTTAACAAAAGTATGAACATAGTTGTGTTCCTATATTCCAACAGCACAATGGTCAATATCAAGTGATTAAGTATATTGCCCCGAGTGCCGCTTAGAATCTTAATCTTATCCCTTTACAGATCCAATCATAGCGCCTTTGACAAAATACTTCTGAATGAATGGATATACCATAATGATAGGCAGCGATGCCACCATGATCGTTGCATAAATGATAGTTTCGACTGAAGAATCGTAAGCTGTGTCAGTCGCTGCACTTGCAAGCTCTTCACTTAGATTCATCTTGACTATGAGCTTATTCAGCAAAACCTGCAGTGGGATTTTATTCTCATCACGGAGAAGCACCATGGCCCAGAAATAGCCATTCCATTTGAACACTGCGTAGAACAAACCTAGCGCAGCAAGGGACGGCAAAGACATGGGAAGGTAAATCTTCATAAGAATCTCAATATCATTCGCCCCGTCAACCTTTGCAGCCTCTTCCATTTCATCTGGTATGCTCTGGAAAAAAGAACGGAGAATCAGAACATAGAAGGTTACCACTGCAAATGGAATAATAAGTGCCATTCGACTATCCAAAAACCCTAACTGTCGAAGTGTTAAGTAGAATGGAATCATTCCTGCTCCAAATATCATGGAACATACAATAAAGAAGTTAAATTTGGATCGACCCCACAAACGCTTTTTGGATAATGGATAGGCTCCCAATATGGTCATGACCAAATTTACAGCCACCCCAACAATCGTATAGAAGAGGGTGTTCGCATAAGCGACCCATATTCCTTTTTCCCCAAGAACCGTTGCGTATGCATCCCACGTGAAATCAATGGGAAAGAACCAAACTTTACCCATAGAGACCGCCACCCCTGAGCTTAGGGACGCTGCCATCACATAGACAAAGGGGTATATAGTGGAAAAGGCCAAGAGAACAAGAAAGATATGATTACAAACATTGAATATCTTTTCACCCTTGGATAATTTCATCTCTGTCACCTACCATAATGAAGTATCGGATACCCTACGGGCAATCCGGTTCGCAATTGTGATCAGAACAATCGAAACTACAGCATTAAATAAACCAACAGCAGCCGCTACATCATATTTGCCTTCCTGTAGTCCCGATCTGTATACGTATGTGCTTATGACATCTGAAACCTCATATGTTGCAGGCTGATAAACAAGAATGATTGTCTCATAGCCAACGCTAAGCAGATCACCAATACGGAGGATTAGCATGATAATAATGGTCGGTGCGATTCCAGGCAAGGTGACATGCCATGCCTGCTTCCATTTGTTTGCCCCATCAATGACTGCGGCCTCATATAATTCCGGGTTGATCGCTGATAAAGCGGCAATATACAGAATGGCGGCAAAGCCAACCTCTTTCCAAATATTAAAGGTGCCAATGAGAATAGTTCGAAACCAGGATGGATCCATCATAAAATAATGCTTCTGCCCACCAAGCTTCTCAATGATGATGTTAATAAGCCCATTACTTGGTGCCAAGAAATTCGTGATGATCCCTGCAATAATGACCACTGAAATAAAGTGTGGAAGGTACGTCAATGTTTGAATGGTGCGCTTAAACAGCTTGTTCCTAACCTCATTCAGCAGCAAAGCCAATATAATGGGGGCAGGGAAAGCAAATAGAAGCTGATAGAAGCTGATCATGAACGTATTCTTTAGATTTCTCAAAAAATAAGGACTGTCCATGAATGCAATAAAATTATCGAAACCAACCCACTTGCTGCCCGAAATTCCGCGGAACAGACTATAATCCTTAAAGGCTACCTGCAGCCAGTACATGGGATAATACTCGAACACAACATACCATGCCAGAAATGGCATCAACATCAGGTATAGCCATTTGTCGCGAATGACTACTCTCTTGATAAATTTCCAATCGATTCTCGTCCTCTTTATTGCATCAAGGCTTCCGGAGGGTGTCGTCTGGGTAGCAGATTCTGTACTCACTTGTGTTCAACTCCTGTTTCGTATTCTGTAGGTCTTCTCGATTCCGAAAGCTTTCTGAGGCGATCATAACACCCTGTAGAATCCGTGGTAAATCTTCAATTTCTTCAATCTCATCTCGATAATTCATGATCACATATTTATATCTTCACAGCCGATAAACTTTTTGTTCGAAAAAAAACACCCACCCCGTACTA
>JBEPYM010000112.1:0-12052 GCA_041641375.1 Paenibacillus sp. | reverse complement strand
TTGCGGCAGCGGTTCTACCTCGGTCACGTCGAGTCCAGCTCCTTCCAGCCTGCCGTCGCGAAGCGCTTCAATTAACGCCGCCTCATCCACCGTCGCTCCTCTGCCCACATTTACAAATACGGCTCCTTGCTTCATTCGAGCGATTCGCTCTCTGGAGAGAAAATGCTGGGTCTCTTCCGTTAACGGAAGAGAGCTGAGCACAAAATCCGCTCTTCCGATTTCTTGATCGACTTGATCCACCGTTACCAGCTCGTCTACATATTCGGGCAGCTCTCCGTCTGGCACCGACCGCTTCACCCCGATGACATAAGCGCCGAGTCCCTTCATTCGTCTCGCAATCTCCGATCCGATATCACCCAGCCCGAGCACCAAAGCCGTTGAATCCTGTACCTCGAGGCAATGGTCGTTCTTCTTCCAGATCATCTGATCCTGCTGCCGGATATGTACATGGATTTGTCTGACGAACGCCATCACGAGTGCAATCGCCTGCTCGGCACCCGGTACGCCGAACACGCCGCTGCTGTTCGTGACTACGACCGAATCGCGGAGATGCGGATTATGGACGTATTGGTTAATACCGGCACTGTGCAGCTGAATCCAGCGCAGCTTCGGCATCGCAACCAGCATCGCATCCGTCGGATTGCCGATAAACACTTCCGCATCCGCCAGCAGCTCCGCCTGGAATTCCTTGCCGTGTACAACGACAAACTCGAAATTGGGCAATGCGGCTTTCAGCGTCTCCGTCTGACTCTCACTAAGTACAAATTCACCCACATAATTGACAACGACCTTGGCCATCCTGGACCCACTCCCCTTTCATCTCTTTATCTTATCACAGATTGTCCGGCGGCGGGTCACTTAGAAACAGTCGGCTGCTACCTGCCAACGTGTCATTTCGTCTTTATTCGGGTGAGCTTCCCGTCAGCAGCGGCTCATACATCATGATTGCATGGTTATCCGTGACCCATTCGTCGTCCACCAGCTCGCCGTCCAATGCATATACATACCGATAAAGTGTATTATGTCGGATATATCCACCAACAAACTCATGGGTAATCCAATGTTCCTTCTCGTAAACCTCATATTTTGTAGTGGACGGACTGCTCGCTCTCCATTCTCCTTCGAGATGGGTGTCTGTTACTCGCACTTGCAGCTGGTATGTATCAGAAGTATCGTTGCGAATCTGTAAATCCAGGTAATTATAATAGCAGGTCGCCCCGCTTCCAAACGGCTGACTGCGCTGAGTATCAGGAAACACATCATAGCTGTGGCGATACCGTTCCGTAACCGTAAGCGGCGAGTGCAGCGCCATCCAGTAGATCATATTGGAGAGTTGACATAAACCACCGCCAACGCCTGACGTTACCTTTCCATAGAAGAGCACCATACCATCTACGTAGCCCTTACGCCGAGTTGGATTGCCGATCAATCGCCAATACGAGAACGTTTCCCCAGGTTTCAGGATGACTCCGTTTAACCGCTTCGCGGCCAGATTCAAATTAACAATCTTGTTTTCCTGCATCCACATGTCGACATCTTTCAACTTCCGCCTCAGTGGTGTTCGGTGTGCAAAGATGGAATACGGAAGCGTATGTCCGCTGCGCTCAGACGCATATCGCGCTCTGCCGAAATACCATTCTTTATAACGTTTTGCCCGATAATACGCCTTCCCAAGCGCAATCCGCAGCTTACTCCGCTGAACCGGTTTTAACGATTGTAGCTTCGCCACGATCCTCAGCCTCCTTTCGGGTTTATAATCGTTTGCCATCCATTTCGATATCTCTAATGGTAATAGACGTAAGAACATGGAAAACCGTTCCTTGATCCATAAAAAAAGCGACTCCGCAAAAGCGAAGCCGCCATCGCCTGTTCGCTACCATAACAGCAGCGCCACAACCGTAGACACAACAAGCCCGAGTATGACAGGAATAAAGTTGCGCCGCGCCAGCTCCACGACAGATACGTTGGCAAAGCCGGCAACCGCCACCAAGGATGACCAAGCGATCAACGTTCCACCGCCCGCCCAGATTGCGCCCATCTGACCGATGGCTGCGAGCGTGGCCGGATCCATGCCGACGGCAGGCGCCAATGCTCCGGATAATGAGCCTGTGAGCGGAAGCCCGGAGAAGCCCGATCCGTCAAGCCCGGTAATAAGACCGATCAGCAGCATCCCGAACGCTGTGAAGAACGCCGAAGTCGGGATAACCGATTGCAGGGAAGCGACGATATCAAACAGAAAGGCCGGCTTAGCAGCATCGCCGGATAAAGCCAGAATACTCCCTGAGAATTCCGCATTTCCCAAGAAGAAAAACCCCGCGATCGGGATAACCGGACCCATCGCCCGGAAGGCAAACACAAAGCCGTCAATCAAGTGCTCACTGATCCTGTCGAGAGCTTGGAGTTTGGAGAAGGCCGTACAGGACAAGATGAGCAGGATCGCTGCCACGCCGCCGATCAGAGCAGCGCCGTCGCCGCCTTCAAAGCCGCCGAAGCTTTGCCCGCCGAGCTTGCTCATCGCCATGACCAGCACGATTCCGAGCATCGCGAGCGGTACCAGCACCGCAAATACGTTCGCCCATAACGGCTGAGCTGTGTATCCGGTATTCACGCCAGTCATGCTGCGCGATACCTCCGGCTTCCGAATCGTGCCACGATTCAACCAATAAGCCGCCGCAATGGCGACGCCCCCCGTAATCAGCGACAATACGAGCGCCCGATCCGCGACGAGCTCGATGGACGTATTGGCGCCTTTGGCGCTCAGCATAGGCGCCACCTGCATCATATAGTCGGACGATAACGCCATCCCTTGTCCGGCAATCGCAACCGCCATTGCAGCACCCATCGCAGGTAGTCCGGCCCGAATTGCTGCTGGTATCAGCAGTGCGCCGATCAGCGGCACCGCTGGAGTCGGCCAGAAGAACAACGATAACACGAAGGTCACCGCCACAAGGATAAAAAACGACACATGCCCGTTGATCATTCCCCTCTGAATCGGCTGCACCATCAGCCGGTCCGCCCCCAGCTCCCGCAAGGACGACAGCAAGGCCACCATAAGTGCGATAATCAAAAATATCGTAAACAGCTCTTTGGCTGCGGTCAGGTTAGCCAGATAGACGGCTTGAAATCCGCCGATCAGGCTCCCCTTATAGACGATTCCGATCAGGAACGTACCGATTAAGGTAGGGATAACGACGCCTTTTCTCATAAACATGGTCGCAATAACAGCAAGAGTCACCAGCCCATACAGCCAATGGGACAACGTTAACTCCATATCAACACCCCGATCCCACATTTGGTAAGCGGTTGCACGAGCATAGTTGCCGCCGCTTTTCCTTCTACCATATTCAAATGTGCTTCGTGGGGTGACGAATGCTATAATGAGACATTCACGTATTCGGAAGGATGATACAAGTGGCGAGAACCCGAAGGTTGATAACGGATGCGGATTTTCTGGAGGCGCAGGAGCGCGGCCGCCGGATACGCGTTTTTCAAGACGATCACATTGTCGATTCCGGCGGCATCATTATTCGTTACACCGATGATGATATTATCATCCAATCGGGTGTGGGGGATATTACCTATCATTCGCGGCAATTATGCGAGTTTTTTGAAACGATCAAGTCGTAGCAGCGGACGAATACCATGTACGGGTTATATCCCGTCATGCGAGGCTGTCCGGGAGTTGAAATTCCTCCGGGCGGCTTCTGATCCAAGCGCCAATCCGGATCATCGCCGACGGCAGCAGGCGGATGAATTCGTCGTAATATCGATGTACCGCCGCGGCCAGCGAGGGATCATGCTCCAGATCGGAGACGCTTGTTTCCTTCCTGGAGGCCACGACCGGCAAGCTGACGAATTCCGACACAAGCAGCGCCAGCTCCTCCTCCGAGAAAAACCTCAACGCATCCTGCAGCGCCTGCCAAGCCTCAGGCTGTCTGTAATAAAACACCGACCACCAATACCATTCGGCCGCGGATAACCTGGCATGACTCGCCCACACCTGTATCATAAACAAGGCCTGAAATGACGGGGACGGCAGCGAGGCGTATACACGGCGCTTCACCTCCGGCGATTTGCCGCGTATAAGCGGTACGATCGGTTCAAAGACAACCTCTGCCAGCTCCGCATTGTCAACATGATCGAAGACGCCCATCAGATCGCAATTTCCATCTTGATCGAGGGATGGCACTTGTAATCGATCAGCTTGAAATCATCGATAGTAAAGTCGTCGAAGCGTTTCACCTCCGGGTTGACCCACAGCTGAGGAGCTGCGAACGGCTCCCGCAGCAGCTGCTCGCGAAGCGGATCGATATGCCGCTCATAAATATGCGCATCGTTCAGGTTAAAGGTCATCGTGCCAAGCTCATAACCGGTAACCTGGGCCACCATACGCTGCAGCACATAATATTGAAACACATTAAACGGATTGCCAAGCGCGATATCGTTGGAACGTGCATGGACGATCAGATGCAGCTTTCCTTCCTTCACCAGCCACTGGTTGTTCCACACGCATGGATAAAGCTCCATCTGATCCAGGTCGTCGACATCCCATAACGAAATGACATGCCTACGCGAGGACGGGTTGTGTATCAGCTGCTCAATGAGATGGTCCACCTGATTCGTTAGCTTGCCCTTGATGATAACCGGCTTGCCAAGCTGATAGCCATACGCCTTGCCGATGTGGTTATGCTTATTCGTCCATTCCTTCCAGATCGTCACTTCATGCTGATCCAAATAGGCGCAGTCACTCGTCCTCTTCACATAAAACCAAAGCATTTCGTGAATCGCCCATTTCCATGGCACCCGCTTTGTCGTTAGAATCGGGACCTCGCGATTGTCGAAATGGAGCTGTTTGCTAATCAAGCTTTTGGTATAGGCGGGCGTACCGTCAGCCCATACGGTTCGGACCGTTTGATCCTTGTCCCATACCCCGTTGTCTATAATATCCTGTACCAGATCGCGGTACATAAGGTCAGCAGCGGACATCTTTTACTCCTCCTCTATGATGGGGCTCCCATCTCTTTGTAGCTCATAACCTTCTCCAGCGGCCATACGACTACATCGATCCGATCGGCGTAATGGAGCAGCGGCTCGGTATCCGGTAGAACAATTCCTGTTCCGTTCAGCACCGTATTCACTTGAATGGAAGCTTCCGCTCGCTGCAGCGGCCAAGGCATATGATGGATTTCGCCGCGATACGCGTTGCCGCGCCACACGGCATACAGACAATATCGCTCCGTCAGCCAATGCTCGAGACTGCCTGGCTGTGCCGTATACACAGGACCAATTGGGCGGTATGTTCCGGTGAACCGCTGGCCGCCGCTGCGGCGAACGCTGTCGTAATGGATCGCCGCAGCACCCGCAGCACCCGCGGCCTGGCAAGTGATATCCGCCCGATAATAAGGCAGGTGGAAGAAGGTTTGAGCTCCCCATACAGCCAATGAATCGGCGGCATCCAGCGAGAAGAAAAATACGCCCGGCTTCCCCCGGCACGTGACGTAAGTGCGAACATTCAGCTCCGGAAATTCGGATGCCCATGGCAATACAGGCAGGCTGCGATGACGAATGCCGCTCATCCGGAACGGAACAACCGCAATCCAGGCTTCCCCTTCGAACGTATCCAGCGCAAGCGAAGCCGGTATATATTTGCGCATCAGATCGGCCGGAATCGGCCAGTGCATAAATAAGAGCTGCTGCCACGATTGAAACATCATCCACGGCTTGTCCGGCGCAGGCCATGGACGATGAGACTGCGCTTCCAGATCGATTTGTTCGATCATCAGTCATTCACCCTCCATTCATCGATGAGCCGTATTTTCGTACTTGACGCTTGACGACGCTTGACGTTCCTTTTTGACCCTCTTTAACGTTGCGACTATCAGGAAGCTTACGATGACGAGCAGCAGCCATGAGCTTACTTTGCCAAGATGGACAATTCTCCATCCTGACTCTTGATCCGGATATTGCCATGCGCCCAAGAAGGTTGCCACGTTCTCTGCGATCCAAATAAAAAAACCGATCAGCACAAACGACAGCGCAAGCGGCATGCGGTATGGAAGCCCGCCTACATGATACAATACCCATGTCCTCCAGAAGACGAGTAACACACAAGCCGATAATACCCAGCGTACGTCAAGCCAATAATGATGTGTAAAAAAGTTGGCGTAAATCGCAGCGGCAAGGGGGACCACCAAAAAATAAGGAGGCCAGTTGATCAGCTCGACATCCAGCCTTCTCCATGCCTGGCACAAATAGCTGGCAACGCTGGCATACATAAACCCGCTGTACAGCGGTACCCCAAGCACCTTGGAATACGCCTCCTCCGGATATGACCACGAGCCCATATGGACCTTAAAGCATTCCAAACCGAGACCGATCAGATGAAACACCGTAATGACCTTGAGCTCGTCCCTCGTTTCCAGCCCTGAACCGAGCATCCACATTTGCATCGCCACACAGATGAGGAGCAGCCAATCATACCTGGGCAGCCAAGGAAATGGCAGCCATTCCGTCAGTGCGAGCGATGCAAAAATAACGACGGGGAACAAACAGGACAATGCCTGCTCCCGTCCAAAACGCAGCAGCTGTATACAATTATGTCTCAACTGCATCCCCTAAAATACCTTCAGATCCGGATAGCGGTCGCGGATTTCCAGAAAAACCGGCAGGTTGTGGAGGAACAAGTCGACAAGCCGCTCGTCGAACTGCCGTCCCCGCTGCTCTTGGATATAGTCCAAAATACGCTCCAACGGCCAAGCCTGTTTATAGACTCGCTCCGATCCCAGGGCATCGAACACATCAGCTAAGGCGGTGACTCGAGCAAAAATATGGATGTCCTCCCCCTTCAAGCCTTGGGGATACCCGGTTCCGTCCACACGCTCATGATGCTGCAGCGCAATGATTGCCCCCGAGCTAATGATCTTCTGCTGAGAATGCTTCAGCATCGTATAGCCGATCGATGCATGGCTCTTCATCACTTCAAACTCTTCCGGCGTCAGCTTGCCCGGTTTGTTTAGAATGCCGTCGGGTATGCCCACCTTCCCGACATCGTGCATCGGCGAAGCAAGCCGCAGCAGCTCGGACTCCTCCTCAGACAGCCCGTACATGATCGCAAGCTGCTTCGAGTACTCCGCCACACGCTTGACGTGGTTCCCTGTTTCCTTCGACCTCGTCTCGACAATCTCGCCCAGCGTAAACAATATTTCCTTCTGGGTATGTTCCACTTCCTGATTTAAATAGATATTCTCGAAAGCAACGGAAACATTCGAGCAATAAATCTCGATTAAATACCGATCCCACTCGTCCAAGGTCTTGGACCCTTCCATGTAGATCGCATTTTCCGACCCCGTTTTGCTGCGTACGTAAATGACGAAGGAACGACTGTCAAACCTGCTTTCCTTTCGCTCGAAGGCGAGCTCGATCTCGGATCGGATATGGGGCGGCACCGCATCACGCAGCTTGCAGTCGACTCGATTCGCAAAGTCACCGGTCGCAGCAACGATGACGGCATCGGATTCTCCCCTGGTTACGGTAAAGCTTGAGATGTTGGCATGGATCGCATTGCGGTCCATATGAAGAATGGAGATCAGCTGCAACAGCACGGCCGAAGTAAACTTTTTCATTGACTGGAGCTCAAAGATACGAGAGGAGGATTTAATAATTTCCTCCAAACCTAACTTGTTGTTCTCAATGACTTTTATATTCCGATAGGTACGAATCGAAGCGACCATGGACGTATAGAGCTTCTGAGCCGTAAGCTCCGTCTTTTCCTTATAATCATTAATATCGTACTCGGTAATGACGTAACGTTCAGGCGCTTGGCCCGGCTGTCCCGTCCGAAGGGTGATACGTACGGATTTATTGCCCAGCTCCTCCCGGACGTACTTGACAAAATCAAGACCCGACGTATCGGTTTCCATCACGACATCAAGCAGGATCACCGCGATATCGGGGTTCTCGCGCATACGGAGACGCGCCTCACTCGAACTGTACGCTGAAATCCATTCGATCCGTTTACCTTCAAACTCGAAATCCGCCAGCACCATTCTGGTGACCTGGTGTATTTCCGGCTCGTCGTCTACAATTAATACAAGCCAGCGCCCTCTAGCGTCCCCTTCTTCGTGGTGTCGTGCCGGCTCCTCCTCGTCCTGAAACAACAAATCCTCTTCATCAAATGCATCGGTCATAACGTATGGTCCCCTTCCCCGCCATTCGGGAGCTCGATCCTGAATTTCGTTCCCTTCCCGGGCTCGCTTGTACAAGCGATCGTGCCTCCTAGACGCTGGGTAACGAGATTATATACAATGTGCATCCCTAGCCCTGTTCCCCCACCACTGCGATTCGTCGTGAAGAAAGGGTCAAACATTCTAGCTCGGATATCCTCAGTCATTCCGCGCCCATTATCCTCATAAGTGAGGTACACGATGTCCGCCATCGCACCGGCTTCCATACGAATCCATCCGGCTTCGTCCTTCTCAAACGCATGGAGCAAGGAGTTCATCAACAAATTTGTAATGATTTGTGACAATGCCCCCGGGTAGCTCGTCAGGATCAGCCGCTCGTCACCTTCGACCTCTACTGTGTGATTGGTGCGCTTGAGCTGCGGCTGTAGACTCACCACCACATCCCGAATATACGGCACGACAGCGAACCTCCGCCGCTCCTCACTCGATTGGTCGACCGACACCTGCTTGAAGCTGCGAATCAGCTCGCTCGATCGCTGCAAATTCGACAGCAGTATCCGTGTCGTTTCCTTCGTCGAGTTCAAATACAGCTCCAGCTCGGACCGCTTCAGCTGACCCTGCTTGAACTGTCGCTCAAAATCGGCGGTTTTCTCTTCCAGGTACGAGGCAGCCGTCACTGAAACGCCAATCGGGGTGTTAATCTCGTGTGCGACTCCGGCCACAAGACTGCCAAGCGCGGACATTTTTTCCGCCTCTACAATTTGCTTATACTGCCGCTCCAGCGTTTCGACCATTTCGTTGAAGGCCGTCCCGACCTCAGTTAGCTCTTGCGACGCATGTAGCTCCAGTTTTTCGTATGCTTTGCCGTGCTTGACCGACAACGCGGCACTGCGAATCGTCATAAGCGGCTTCACAAGTACGGAGCGAATAATAGCCGACAAAATCATCACAATGATGAGCGACGTGCCGATATTCACCAGAATAGTCCGCTCTATTCGGCTCTGAATAAGCCTCTCCTCATCGCTTGCATTCTGGAGCAGCTCCACATAACCGATAATTTGTCCGTCCTCCAGCATCGGCTCCATTAACAACACCTTCGGGATGCCGTCTGGATCGCCATGTATGTGCTCGATGCGTATTTTGCCGGTTAGCATTGGAAGCATCGTCTCTTCCTTCCTGCCAACCAGCGTACGCTCGGTCGAAGCAAGTACGACCCCATCCAGCCCATAAAGCGTCAGCTTCATAACCGTCGGATTTTTGTACGTGATATAATCGAAAATTTGCTGCACGTCCGCAATCGAATGGGACTCCTCGTAACGACCGTTAATGGCTGTCGTCATTCCCCGCAGCTGAGTGACATACGCCTCCTCGACGGAGGAGCGAAGCGTATACGCTGTAAAAACCAAGTGAAAAACGGTCATGGCTGCGAGCACAACCGCAACTGCGACAACTATTTTGACCTTGATACTGATGGCTTTCAACGATTTCCGAAGCATAGGCGATTACGGCGCAACTTCGAACGTACGGCTTACCGTCACGTCGTAGGGTGTATGATCATTGTTGTGCAGTGACACCTTCACGGTGTGCTTGCCGGGCGGCAAATCCGTCAGATTTACCGTGCTCAACCCGCTTGATTGTTTCTCGCCGTCATTCAGGTAAAAGTGGATATGTCCCTGACCCGGCTTGCGAGCCTGACCGATATTCGCTTCGGACAATTCGAGATCCGTCTTGATCTGAACAGTCGCCGTCTTGCCTTCAACCTTCACGTCAATGTCCAGTGTCGGCTTTACTCCCTGGGATTGAGAGGAAGCGGATGCAGCATGCGAATGACCGGAATGGCTGCTATTTCGAGCGCAGCCGGGTCCAACCAGAAGCACACAAACTGCAAGCAGGAGTGCCGTCGCTTTCGTCGCTCTCGATTTCATCCTTATGTTCAACATCGTTCACCTCGATTGATGTACCCATCCTGCTATTTGTTCGACATAAGTCTCGTTTTTTCCTTCAAATCGACATTCAAGTTTGGTATCATTAGCCATAGCTATCTGGAAGGAGATAATCGGGGATGAGCTTCTCACTGGATTTGATCGATACGAAGGTCGAGTGCTTGCAAGCATATGATTTTCAAATGCTGGAGCGTGCCATTGCAACACAGATTGAGCACAACAAAGCATTGATGCTTCGCGTTCATGCCGTTCAGCATCAAGTCACATTCGACCCTACTCGGGACAAAATGCTATACACGGCCGTCGTGCATTTTCGCGTACAAGGATCATGAGGTCCTTGTACATCACGTTAAGAAATGAGCAACAACCGCGCCCGTCCCCGCTAATGCGGTCATCACACCGCCCATTCGTGTTGACCAAACATAGAGCTCCGATGGCTCTAATGCATCGCTTGACTTCCAGCTTTCAGCGACTGTCCACAGCTGGCTCGGCTTCATAATCATCCACAGGCCAATTCCAATCAAAATGATTCCCGTTAGCAGCATATCGTCATCCTCCCATTATAATAGGTAAGCCATTGATTTTCGTTAACCTTACCGCAGGGGCAACGTTTTTGCTTGTCGAAAAGGCACTGCCAAAATGACATGCAGCATCTCGTTCACCTGCAGATGTTTCGTAATGTACCCGCATGTTTCAAATAAATCAATGAGTGCAGGTAACGGAATGTAGTCATCAATGCTGCTGCTTTCAGAAGCTGTACTTTCTTCCTCGCAGTTCATTAAATCGGCAATGCAAATGCGACCATGTGGCTTTAATACCCTGCGCATCTCCTGTATGGCCATATGTGTCTGGTCGCCCCTTAAATGATGAAGAGCAAAGCTTGAAACTACGAAATCAAACGTTCCATCCATATAAGGCAACGCCAAGAAATTCCCCAGCTTCGTATCCACCTGTGGGAATTTGCGTTCACATACCTTCAGCATCTCCTTCGACTGATCCACACCAGACATGATTGCGCCTGCATCAAGCAAACGTCCAGCAAGATTCCCGGTACCAATCCCCAGATCAAGTCCCCGTTCCCCACCAGATAACCTCATCATGAAAGGTACGGTATTGATTGTCCTCCTGTTTGGAAGGAGCAATAAGGCCTTTATCCTCGTAAAACCGGATCGCTCGCGGTGATACTTTTAATTTGTCCGCAACCTCTTTTATTTTCACGTGCATCCCCTGCACTCTCTTGACATTCTCCCAACGTTAACGTTTAGTATAACCTTCAAAGAGGAGGCTGTCACGATGAAGATACTTATTAAAGGCGTAACCATCTTAACCATGGAACAGGAGGCTCCATTTACCGGTGACATTCTGATCGAAGGAGACCGTATCGCAGACATTCAAGCTGCGATTACCGTTGAAGTCGATCAAGTGATTCGAGGAGAAGGTATGGTGGCGATGCCAGGGCTAGTGAATGCTCATCAACACACTCCCATGAGCTTGTTGCGGGGATTTTCCGACGACCTGAAGCTCATGGAATGGTTAGACAAGAAGATGCTCCCTGCTGAAGCAAAAATGACCCCAGAGGATATATATTGGGGCTGCAAGCTGGCGATGGCCGAAATGATCAAATCGGGTACGACTGCTTTTGCCGACATGTATATTGGCATGAATGAGATTGCCGCCGCAGTCGAGGAGGTTGGGATGCGTGCTTCTTTAACACGCGGGCTGGTTTTTCTCAAAAATGACAATGGGCGGCGTATGTCAGAGGCTTGGGATCTCATATGTCGGTGGAGCAATAAGGCTGAAGGGAGAATTACAACAATGCTTGGCCCCCATTCCCCCTACACTGTACCACCGCAGGCATTCCGTGAGGTGATTGCGCTTGCTGAGCGGGAACATATTCCCATTCATACGCATCTTGCCGAAACGAAA
>JBEPYM010000111.1:8797-12290 GCA_041641375.1 Paenibacillus sp. | reverse complement strand
GCTTATAGTCGGGAGCCTTCACAATATGAATGTCTTCGATGCAGTCCGGTTTCTTCGCCCACTTGCAGAACTTCCGAATGGCATTAAATACTTTGTTCATGGTGGCGGCTGTCATTTTCTTGCTTGCCATATAGTTTATGTACTGTTGAACATCTGAACGGCTAAAGTCCTCCAGTGTTGCCCCTGCACCGTCCAACCACTCCGCGAACTGCCCTAAAGCGTGGCGGTAGGTCTTTACTGTCGCTTCGCTCTTGCCCTTCATACCTTCATTAACGAATCGGTCTAACATACTGGTTTCCCCCTTGATAATGGCGTTAGATAATTCCACGCAATATTTTATTGCTGTTAATTCGTCCATTTTGCCAAATTCTTTTCCTCTGATAGCTATATAATAGCATGGAATTTATATTCCACGCAATAATTCCACGCAATATATTCCTTATATAATAAAACAGTGCTGAAAACAATACTATGAAATACGCCTATGAATAAAGTTACTTGAATCGTATTGGCAGAAGGTGATATGATACAAGTAACTTATTTCATTAGAGGTGGTTATTATGCCGCGCGGCGGAAAAAGAGAAGGGGCAGGACGGAAGGCGCAGGGGATAACTCGTAAAGTATCGCTCACGTTATCGGCTGAGGAATGGCAACGAATCGAAGATTCAGGAGAACAGACCATAGCGGCATACCTGCAAAGTCTTATGAATAAGGTAACCCCAGTCATAGAGACTACATCCGAAACAGAAATTCATTCTGAGTCAGATAACCCCATTCATAAAGGGATGAACAGGAAGGAAGTGGAAGAATATTGGAGTATCTTTTCTAACTTTGAGAAATCAGCCGCCCCTGAGGTATTAGAAGGGGCGAAAGCGACTTTCCTAAGGATACTATTCCCGAAGGGGATGGAAACAGCACAATTAGAAGTAAAGCCCAACTTCATCTGCCCTTTTACCGGAAAACGCTTCGGTTCAATGAAAGCCTTGATAAAGGCGGCGGTGCCACACTTGGCGGAATCGGAAAGCAGGAGATTGAAAAATCTTGGGAAATCACTGTGAAGAGATGCTCAATTGAACTTTATTCAAGAAAATAATAATAGTCTTGCCGCCCCAAGGGCGAAGCCTGTTTCTTTTTCAAGATGATTCTCTTGTGATTGTTTGAATGATTCTTTATCTTGATTCTTATTACTCAGACTTTGTGTCCTATACCGCCGACATTGATTCTCAATAATAGACTCCCTGCACTAATAGCAGACTTTAAGTCCAAATTACAGACAGAAAGTCTTTTTGTCACAAGTTAATGTAGCACATTGGACTTTGTGACAGGTATCGTGTCAGGGAGTCTGTTATTGCGGTCGTAGAGTCTGCTACTCGGACTTAGTTTCTGTTGCTATGAATTTCTTAGCGTACTCGTCCGATAGATACTGCTTGTATTCGGCTAAACAACGTTTTTCATCTTCACCCCTGCTGAAACTAAACTCATGTTTCATTAGGCGCGACAATCTTTCAAGATACCTGTTGAAGCCTTCTCCACCGACAATACTCTTTACCCAAAGGCTTAGATTACTGTCATTAACAGTTTCCCGTACCTCATTGACGAACTCATGTGTTTTCTCCGACATCAGTATGTGGGGATTCTTATGCAAGTCATTCGGAAGGTAATAGGTGTGATGCTTTTGACTATTGCTAATCAGGATAAGACCTTTTTTCTCAAGCGCTTCTAAGTACCTTCCGATTGTTTTAGAACTGCAACCAGTATTCCTCGCTAGCGTTTCTTGAGACGGATAGCACAGGTGATTATTACCCATGAATCCAAACAGGTCAGTTAATATCATACGCTCATACGTGCTAAGTCCATAGCACCTATGAATTTTCTGTGGTACTGTCGTAAAGCCCTTATGATGCTCAGTAAAGCTAGTGTCTTTAGCAATGCGACTTAGGAAATCACAAGCGGCTTCCCTGTTTTCATTGAATTTTTTCGTCATCATTGAATTACACGCCCCTTCCTCTTCTCAGAATAATTATTCAGGGCTTGACGCTCAATTAGATATGCGCAAGTCCTTCCCTCTCCTAATTTCACAGCGTCTAGCTGACGGGCTTGTATTGCCCTCAGAATCGTTCTTGAACTGACTCCTGCGGCTTTGGCGGCTTCTTTACGACTTAATATTTCTTTCATTTCTGTTCCCCCTTAGAGTGGAATAAGTTAATGACAACAGAAGGCAAAAAAATAACCTTCACACACTAGGAATCGTTGCGTGAAGGCGTTTAGTTGCGAAGGGAAGTGCTTATAATTAAGATACACGTCCTTCTTTATGCCCCTGCCACTGACTCAGCAGGGGCTTTCTCGCGTTCATTTTCCGTTCGGACATTCGGGCGGCTATTCTAACTTGGGAATGAGCGCATCAGCGTCATATCCCATTGCGGCTAAGTCAGCCTTCAATTGTTCTTCCTCGACTTGTAAGGCGTATTTCCCATGACCTCTCACGTTTCCTGCAATGCGTTCGGCATGAAGCTTATCTTCTCGTACCATTCGATATACCGAATCTTCGGTAAAGATTCGGCTTCGGGAGTTTGAAGTCAGCAGGTATGCGATGCTCGATAACGACCAATATTTTTTCAAGTGTTCATCATCTCCTTTCATTAGTGGATTGCTCCACAAAAGCCCATAAATCGGCTTCTCTTACGCGCCATAATGTACCTGCCAATTTCATAGCTCTAATTCGACCTTCTCCAAGCCATTTATAGCAAGTATTCATATCAATGTTCAGCAATTTAGCTACTTCATCGGCGGAGTAAAGGCGACCTAGATATTTTCCCACATCGTTCATACCCTCAGATGCCCCCTTTGGTGTTTTCCAGTATGAATTTCCTTAGACATTCTTGAGTTACACGGATTGAACCGCCAACTTTTGTACTCGGAAGCGTACCGTCATTGACCATCCTGTAAACTGTCGCGTAGGAGAGCGACAATACTTCCGCCACTTCTTTCAGCGAATAAAGGCGTTCCATCGGAGTTTACCCCCTGTCATTGGATTTTTGAATCATTTTCAATATAAGTAGCCATTTGATTAAAATAACGAGGAAATGTAGACGGCTGATGTTCAATATACAATCCTGAAATATTACCACTTCAAATCAACTCATTAGACCCCCGAGAGCACGAAGCATACCCTTTTCTAGCCAATTCTGCACTAAACGGCAACTTCATATTTTATAGATGCAGAGATTACATCAGAGCATTTTGCATTTTGAATGCGCGGTGTACTCAATTAAATGAGGTAATAACGCCCTCCGAATAATATTAAGCATTCCAACGCAATTATTTATTACCTTGGCGCGATGGTTACTGTGAAAATGCCGAGGGGGTAGTCATAGATGAAAGTAACCTGCAAGTTCACGAACGAGAACAACATTCAAAACCTAATGCTCGAACTCTTGAAATCTCGTATTGACACTTTGATTGAGCAGTCTTACGATAATAATCAAGCGAATAC
>JBEPYM010000111.1:0-8787 GCA_041641375.1 Paenibacillus sp. | reverse complement strand
GCACCTTCTCCGACCCTTGCAACGACCATAAATAGCAAGAACGCAAGGGGGGGGGAGACATAATGAACGTATCTATCAAGTTCGCAAAGGAAAATAACATTCAAGACTTAATGCTAGAACTGCTAAAATCCCGTATTGACACACTGATTGAGCAATCATACGATAATATACAATCATACGATAATATACAAGCGAATACTGTCACATCTCAAAAACATGCTTCCAAAGGGGGAGAATGCGCATGAGATGTGCCGTAAAATGTGCAATATATGCTAGGGTTAGTACAGGTCTCGACAGTCAGAAGGATAGCCTTGAAAGCCAAGTCTCGTACTTTGAAAACTACATAAAAGAAAAAGGTTGGGAACTTGTGGACATATATGCCGATGAGGGCATTACTGGCACAAGCACCGCCCAACGCGAAGAACTAAAGCGGCTTATGAGAGATGCAGAAAAGAAGCGTTTTGATGTAATTCTAATCAAAGCATTGTCTAGGCTATCTCGCGATACTGCCGACACTCTAAACATCGTCCGAACTCTTAACAGCTACGATGTGATGCTGTTTTCATCAAGAGAAGGCGAGATAAAAGACGAGCTACAACTTACGGTTATTTCAGCCGTAAACCAACGGCAGAGCGAAGATACTTCTTACAATGTCAGTTGGGGCATAGCCGTAAAGTCGCGAAACGGCATCTTTCATGGTACGCCGCCCTTTGGCTACGATAAAGTAAAGCCGGGGAAATTAGTTCCAAATCCTATTCACGCCCCCACCGTCCAGTTAATATTCGACCTGTACCTAAACAAAGGGATGGGCGTTCAGGCGATAGCCAATTACTTGAACGATGAAATAGGCGTGCTTCCTTCAAGAAAAAACACGAAGAAATGGTATGATTCCTCTATTCGCCTGATGCTGACAAACCGCCATTATATAGGCGACCTAGTACAAGGGCGGTCTAAGGTGGATAGTAAAGATAAAATCCATCTTCAAAAGAAGGGGTACAAGAAGCGGCATAAGATTGATGAAAATGATTGGATAGTAATTCCCAACCAACATGAACCGCTCATTACTCGCGAGATGTTTGAAGCCGTTCAGGAGAAGATGAAGCAAAAAGCTGTAAGAGTGTTCAGGGGTAGGGGGCGCAAATCGCTATTCGCTAGGGTAGCGTTCTGCGCAGATTGCGGAGCAGGGATGAACTACAAGAATGACCGCCACTCGTATGTCTGCTCAACGTACCAAAAGAACACGACTAGAAAGTGTTCCTCCCACATCATCAAGCATGACACTCTAAAGCAGGTTGTTCTTGGTCACCTAAAGGACTTGATTAATAACTCGTTGAACATGCAATCCCTTGTTGACGTAACAATCGAACGGGCAGGAATTAAGAAAAACAATGCCTTTAAGGAGCATGAAAAGGTTCAACGAGAAATTAGCAAACTGGATAAGGAACTTGTTCTGCTTACGAGGAACTGGACTACTGGCGAAATTAAAAAGGAGATGTTCGATGCTTGTTGTGCGGCGGTCAGTAACGAACGCCAAGCAATGGAGGAACGAGCGGCACGACTACAAACCGAAATCGCCCACGAACACGATACAGAATCGCGAGTATCAGCGTTTAAGGCGGAGTTAATGAAGTTCGCCGCGCTAGACGTAAGCAACGAGGAAATCCTTAGGGATATGATTCACAAGATGATTAACCGTGTGGACGTTCACGAAGACGGTTCAATCGAAATCAGTTACAATTTCCAAAACCCATTAAAACAGGGGGCGTAGCCTTTAATTAGGCTCGCCCCTCCATTCCATCAATATTACGCACTCCACATGAACGGTGTGCGGGAACATATCCACCGGCTGCACCTCGACCACGCGGTACCCGCCGTCGGCGAGCACGCGCAAATCCCGCGCCAGGGTGGCCGGGTCGCACGAGACGTAGACTACGCGTGGCGGGGCCATGGCGAGGATGGTGTCGAGCAGCGCGCGATCGCAGCCCTTGCGGGGCGGGTCGACGACGATGACGTCGGCATCGATACCTTCCGAGCGCCAGCGCGGCAGGACGTGCTCGGCGAGGCCGCACTCGAAGACGGCGTTGTCGATGCCGTTGAGGGCGGCATTGCGGCGTGCGTCGGCGACGGCTTCGGGGACGGACTCGACGCCGTAGACGCGGGCTGCGCGCTGAGCGAGGAAAAGCGAGATGGTGCCGATGCCGCAGTATGCGTCGATGACGGTTTCGCTGCCGGTGAGTCCGGCGAAGTCAAGCGCTTTGCCGTAGAGCGCGAACGTCTGGACCGGATTCACCTGGTAGAAGGAACGCGCGGAAATGGCAAACCTTACGTCGCCGATGGAGTCGTAGATGACGTCCCTGCCCCATAGGACGCGCACTTCATCCTCGCCGAAGACAAGCGAGCCAGGCGCCTGGTTGATGCTCACGCATAGGCTAGCGAGCTTGGGCACTTCAGCGGCGATGCGGTCGACAAGCTCGGCTTCGCGCGGCAGCGGGTCGACGGCGGAGACGAGCACGACCATCACTTCACCGCTGACGGCGCCCTCGCGTACGACGATATGGCGCAGCTCGCCCTCTCCGCGCAAGGAGTCGTAAGGGGTTATGCCGAGCTCGCGAGCGATTGCGGTGACCCGGCCGATTGCGTGATCACCCGATACGCCCTGGATGAGGCACGTGTCGATTTCGACGATGCGATGTGAGCCGCGTTCGTAGAAGCCTGCCGCGAGCCCGCCTTCTCGATCGCCGGAAGCTCCTCTTCCAACGGGCATATGTACTTTATTGCGGTATCGCCAAGGCTCGTCCATGCCGATAACCGGATGAACGATTGTCGCCTCAGACGGAATTTGATCCACATTAATGATGGTGCGATCGTCGGCCATGACAAGCTTTCCGATTCGAGACAATGCGTCCACGACGAGCTGCCTTTTCCAACGCAGCTGGGCGTCGTAGCTCATAGACTGCAGCTGACAGCCACCGCACGTATCGAACACTGCGCAGAGCGGCATCACGCGGTCAGCGCTCTCGGTCAGCCTGTGCACAAGGCGCGCATGACCGAAGCTGGAGCGTACCCGTTGGACCTCCACAAGCGCCTTCTCCCCCGGGAGCACGTCCCCCGACACAAAAAGGGTAAACCCAAATACCCGGCCTACCCCTGCACCTTCATGGCTGATCCCGATGATTTCGACCTCGACCTGTTGCCCGGACTGGACTGGGGCTGCGGGTTTGCGAGAGCTGTCAAGCGGCTTCCCACCGCCTGGCCCGGCACCGCCCGGCTGTGACTTCTCCCCCTGCCTGCGCCCGCCTTTCGCTCCCGTCCGGCCGTCTCCTTGCTTATGCGAACCCTTGTTTCTCATCGGGGTACGTTCACTCCAGGCTTAATATGATAAGTTAGCGTGCCGGATTCGTCGACGATGATCGGAATGTGGCGCGGCAGCACCATACACTCCATGGGCAGCGTGCCGCCGAATTCGCCGTCGAGATTCATCTGTACGTAGTCCGGCGACGTGATTTTGATATAGTTGGTCTGAAAATGGACCACCCGCTCATCCTCCAGATGCTCGCCCCGCAGCGCAAGCGAGGTGATCCGAATGAAGTCGGCCAGCGTGCATTTCTTCAGGATAAATACATCGAACATCCCGTCATCGAGCTTCGCTTCCGGTGCGAGCCGTTCGAAACCGGCGACGGAGGTGGAGTTTGCGATAAGAAAGAGCATGACCTCGTCGTGCAGCTGCACCTTCTCCGATTGGACAAAAAGCTCAATCGGACGAAGCCGCGGGAGCTTCTCGAGTCCCTTCATATAATACGCCATCTGTCCGAGCATCGTCTTCAGCTTGCTCGGCACCTCGTACGTCAGCTCGGTCAGTGAGCCTCCGCCAGCGATATTGATGAAGTAGCGCTGGTTCACCTTGCCGACGTCGATCAGCTGAGTATGCTGCTGGATGATCAGGTCGCAGGCGAACTCCCAGTGGCGCGGAATACCGAGCGCTCTGGCGAAATCGTTCGTCGTGCCGAGCGGGAGAATACCGAGCGGCGGTCGGTGCGGTTTCTCCGCCATGCCGTTAATGACCTCATAGAGGGTACCGTCACCGCCTGCAGCGATGATGATGTCAAAATCGCGGTCAACCGCATCGGCCGCCGCCAGCGTCGCATCGCCCGACCCCATCGTGGCGTGGCACGATGTCTCGAGGCCGCCCCGCTCAAGCCGCTGCAGCACCTCGGGTAGACGCCGCCGCATCTCCTCGCGTCCGGAGGTCGGGTTATAGATGAGTCTCGCTCGTTTCGCCATGCTGCCGCACTCCCCTCTCTCCTGCCTCACTTGCCGTCAGCTTCGCCGCTGCGTGCTCCGCCTGCCTGCCGATCCAGCGAGACAGCCGCGGATGAGGCAGCATCGCCGCGCCCGCATATCGCACATCAAAATCATTCAGCCGCTCCGGGATCACCACCCGGGTAAAGTAACCGTCGCTGATAAAGAGCGGCGCTACCACAATCGCCCGCTCCGGCTGCCGCTTCCTGAGCGCAGCAAGCTTGCACGGCAGCTGGTTCGGGAGCAGCATCGCCGTCTCCCATGCGCCGAAGCCGCCGCGCTCCGCCACTCGCCGCGCCAAGCCCTCCAGCCCGCGCCGCCAGTCGGCGTGGAAGCCCTTCTCCTTGCTGCCGTGCCCAACGAGCAGCAGCGTCTCGCGCTCCGGCTGAACCGACAGCGCCACAACCTTCTCATAGACGATCTCCGCGATGTCCGGATCGTCGTCAATCGGCGGACATTCGTGCAGCCGCGCCGCAACCCGGAAGCGTGTCAGCTCCGTCTCCGTCCGAGCCTGCTCCCGCAGTCCGAGCGCCCACATAATTTCGTCGACATGCGTGCTGCCAGACGATACGAACAGCGGCACCACCGCAACATCCGTCACGCCCGCCGCCTCCAGCGCGTCCAGCCCGTCCTGAATGAGCCGCCCTTCGACCAGCTCGAGGAACGAAGACACGACCGGCACATCCTTCGCCAGTCCCGCCCCACCCACTGCCTCATCGACCAGACGCACCCACTCTGCATTCCTTGACCCGTGGCTGATGACCAGAACGCCGAATTTCACCGCAGCAGCACGCACCTTTTTCCCAGAAAATTCGTATCTTCATGCTAGCGAACTCAAGCACAAAAGTCAATTTGACGCAGCAAAAAGACGCCCTCCAACGAGCGTCTTCTTCCCGCCTTCCGACTATCGGTTCAGCCGCTCCAGCGTCAGCTTGTACCCGTCGTTGCCGTAATTCAAGCAGCGCTTCACGCGCGAGATCGTCGCAGTTGACGCGCCGGTCTCGGTCTCAATCTGGTTGTACGTGCACCCCTTGCGCAGCATACGCGCCACCTCCAGCCGCTGGGACAGCGACTGGATCTCGTTCACGGTACACAGGTCGTCAAAGAAAATATAGCATTCTTCCACCGATTTGAGCGTTAATACGGCCTCAAACAATTGGTCGATCGACTTGTCGTTTAGTTTCTTCAGCTGCATCGTGCCTGCGCCACTCCATTCTCATGAATCCCTTGTCCCCACACAATTTCGACACAGCGAACCAAATTCCTGTCTGTATGATGGCAGAACGGTAAAATTTTTATGCGTTACCACTTCACCGATAGAACGCGCGGACCTGCAGCAGCATCTACGCGGACCATACATAGCCAGCACCGCTCTCTCTCCGCACTTGGCGTCACGCTCCCGCACCGCGCAGCGCCCGCATCACCGCAATCGCCCGCCCAATCCGGCAGAACCGTGACAGGAGTCCAATCCGAGCACTTGCCCACCACATAAAGTGTAAGAAAAAAGAAATGGGTGAACGTCTTGACCATTACGAATAAAAATTTGCGTTACTATGCGGAGACACGTGCGGCGCTGCCCGATCAAACGATCGAGCCGGCCACACAGCCTGCGCAATCGTCGCCGTACGGCGGCGGCAGCTACCTGGAGCCCTATTCCGGCTATTCCCCGCAATCTTCCGTCAGTCCCTATTCGCAATACCCATCGCTGACGCCCCAGCAGGCTCCTGGCACCGGTTCCGGCGGAGGCGGCGGTGGCTTGAGCGGGTTGCTCGGCAACTTCAAGCTGCAGGATATCAAGTCGATGATCGAGCGGATGGGCGGCATTGAAGGTGTGATGGCGAATCTCGGCAAAGTGCAGAAGTTCATCCAGACCGCCCAGCAGGTTGCACCGATGGCGAAGCTGCTGTTCGGCTCCTTCCTCGGCGGCAAAGCTGCAGCAGCAGCTGAGCGAGCCGCACCCCGCCGCCGAAGACGCAGACGGGGCGGACGGCGCAAATCCTCCGGCACCGCCTACCGGACGCGCAGACGCAGAAGATAGAACCTCAGCCATAACCTCAGCCATACACGGTACACGTACAGCCCGGGAGTTTTTGCATCCTGTCCGGGCTGTTTGTTATGGTATAATGATGAATAGATATTCCACCCGAGGAAGACAGGAGTCACAGCATGAAGCACATGACAAGAATAATGTCCCTGCTCGTCCTGATTGCAGTCGCTGCGATCGGCGTCGCGACGCCGTTCCTGCATCCCATCAGTCCGGAGGCACGTGCGGAATCCGGCCAGCTCGATTTGCGGCATGCCAATCTGCAAGAGCGCACGCATCGGCTGGACGGTGAATGGGCGTTCTATTGGAGGACGCTGTTCGATCCGACGCAGCCTGTGAAGCCTGGCGCACGTGCGCCTGCACCCACTCATTATATGACCCTTCCGGGGGTTTGGAACCATATACAAGACAATGGTGACGACCTGCCGACAGACGGATATGCCACCTATCGACTGACGATCCTGTTGCCGGAGCACACCTCGAACACGCTGCTCGCACTTTACGTTCCCGGCATCACCGCCGCTTACCGGCTCTATATCGACGATAAGCAGATGGCCTCCCGCGGCGCGGTCGGCACGACACCGGACACGATGGAGCCGGAGGAAATTCCGCAAATCGTGTTTTTTACACCGAGCTCCGATCGAGTTCAGCTTACGATCCAGACCTCCAACTTCGTTCACCGCAATAGCGGCATCTGGCGATCCATATCGATCGGCCATCATCAAGCGGTGCTGGCCGAGACCGAGCGCCTGCTTGCGAAGGATCTCATATTAATCGGCGTGCTCGCCGCTATGGGCATCTATCATCTCGGCTAATATGCGGTTCGCAGACGCGACCGAGGCTCGCTCTATTTCGGATTGTTCTGCGTGCTCATTTGCGTGCGCAGCCTGTTGACCGGTGAGGAGCTCTTCAAGCGGCTTTATCCCGGCCAATCCTGGGAGCTACATTACAAGCTGGAGTATTTGGTCACGTATTTGTCGGTGCCCGTGTTCCTGAAGTATATTCGAACCCTGTATCCGGACGAGCTCCAATCGTGGGCCGTCAAAACCGCATGGGCGATATACGGCGCGCTCGCACTCACGGTGATGCTTACGGCGCCGCGGTTTTTCACAATGTCCCTGCATGTGTTTATCCTCGTCTCCATCGCAGCCATCGTCTATGTGCTGTATGCGCTCGCCCTTGCGGTACGCCGCAAGCGCGATTTTGCCGATGTGACGCTGGCGGTCGGCATTATCTTCTGCGCCACCGTCATCCACGACTTCGCGTATTACCAATATCTCAAAGGCAAGGGCGAGCTGCTGCCGTTCGGCCTGTCGTTCTTTATCGTCGCGCAGGCATTCCAGCTGTCCGTCCGCTTCTCCCGCGCGCTCGACACGAACAAGCGGCTGGAGCAGGTTTCGCTGCTGGATGGATTGACGAATATTCCGAACCGAAGACATTTTGATGCGGCGATCCGCAGGGAGTGGGCAAGCGCCGTTCGCAACGGTACAACACTCAGCATCATCGTGCTGGACATCGACAAGTTTAAGGAGTACAACGACAATCTCGGTCATCTGGAGGGCGACGCCTGCATTCGTCAAGTGGCCGAAGCGCTCCAGGAAGGGCTGAAGCGGCCTCGCGACCTGGTAGCCCGCTACGGCGGAGAGGAGTTCGCCATTATCCTGCCGGAGACATCCTCCGCTGCGGCGCTGCTCGTCGCCGAGCAGCTGCGGACCCGGATCGAAGCGCTGCAGCTCCCGCACCCGACCCGCGGCATTGTCACAATCTCGCTCGGCTTGTCCGCCGCAGCGCCGAAGCCCGGCGATAGCTACGAGCCGCTCCTGCAGGAGGCCGACGACGCTCTCTACGCTTCCAAGCGTAGCGGCCGCAACCGGGTCTCCCGTTATTCCCCGGTCGAAGACAGGAACGGGCTGCGGTAAACGCCCGACCGCAGCCCGTTCCTATGTAACGAACTCAACCTCTTACCTCCACTCCACCTTGGAGCCGATCGGCACAATCTGCACCCAGGTCGTTCCGGGCGCCAGCTTGACCGTCTTCCCCCCCGCACTGAGCTGCAGGATGCCGCTCCTCCGTTCCCAATCGACCGGCATCAGCGTGCCGTTGACCGCATAGTAGCCTTTGCCGGGTCTCGTCAGCGTCACCTCGCGCCGCCCCTCATTGTCGAGCGTGCGGTGCTCCGCTTCGATGACGATGAGGTTGACGGCGGACAGCTGGGCGCCTGACTCCTTATCCTTGTGCGCAGCGCCTTCCATGTAGCGGTCGTAGGACCTGGTGCTCTCGTTATAGCGGTATTCGACGTAGTAGCCGCGAATATAATCGGCGCGCAGACTGGATGCCGGCTGCCCCGCCGACTGTCCCGCAGGTCCTGCCGCCGGCTGCCCTGCCGCGGGTTGCCCTGCCGCGGGCTGCGCGCGCGCCGGCAGGGCCGCCGGCGGGTCGGCGAA
>JBEPYM010000110.1:0-12359 GCA_041641375.1 Paenibacillus sp. | reverse complement strand
CGCGTTGGCCGGTTTTGCTGATAAATACCGGAGTGTGAACGAGCTCCCGACAAGCGGCGCTGAACCTGTCTCGAATGTGCCTGATTCAGCTGCCGGACACGACGGCTTTGAATCGTTGCGGCGCCTCGCAGCAGTACTCGATGCTGTCATCAAGCTCCGCAACAACCTGTACGTCAATGAATATGCGCTCACAAGCTTCAACAACCGGACCGTCGAAAGGTCGAACCGCGTACTGACCGGACAGGAAGCGGAGTTTATCCTATATGGGATTGGAAGCTGCGAAGGAAATATTGCGGCTGCCTATACTGAGCTGCTGGCGTTGCGAGTTGCTGTTCGCACGACGGAAGAGTGGCTGAAGCCCGCCAAGAATGCGCTGCTTACGCCAATGGGCGCCTTCTGGGCTGCGCTCGCTCAAGGAGCCAGACGCGCAGCGTCCGATTTGGATCTTCTGCTTGAAGGAGAATCGGTAGAGCTTGCTGATGCGATGCCGGCCCTCAAGTTGAGTTATAGCGACTACTTGCGGCTGTTTTATGCGCTCCATGGTCAGCATGAATCGATCTTGACTCGGATGCAGTCGGTTATTGAGCTGAACTCCGGTCAAGATGTGACGAAAAGATATGCGGCTGTGGATCTGTATGCCAAGGCGTCAGTGCGGCTGCCGTTTGTACCGAGGCTTGGAAACGGAGGGAATTATGACTTGGCTTCCCAAGCGTCTGATTACTACTGAAGCGATAAGGGGTGAGCGTGGGACGATCACGTTGGAAGCGGCGGTCGTCGTTCCGGTCCTCTGTGCTGCGCTTGCCATATTTGTCATGCTGCTACGGATTTCCGTCGCTGATCTTTATGTACGCTTTACGCTTTCCGAGTCGGTGAAGCATGCCGCGGTATACGCTTACCCTGCTCAGGCGCTGGTTCAAGCAGGAAGAGAAGCGGCCTCTGAGCTAAATGAGCTGCTGCCGCCTGCTTTTGACTCAGTCGTTAGCCTAGTGCGCGATCCGATGAAGGAGCTTGCCCGATCCACAGCCGAGACTTACATTGAGCGATGGATTCCGCAGGATCAAGACGGTCGGCCCAAGCTGGATCGGTCACGTCTGTCCGTCCGGAGAGCAGATTTGGCAGCGGAAGACGGGGCATGGTACTTGATCGTTAGTGTTGACTATGTAGTTCCCATCCACCTTCCGTTCTTCCGGCATAACATCACACTTCATCATCAAGCGAAAGAAAAAGTATGGTCAGGCTCATTCTGAGAAAGGCGGGATAAGGGTATGCTTGCGATGTGGTTGTTCCTCACTATGGCAGCCTGGTGCGACTTGCGGACGAGGCGAATTCCCAACCGACTCTGCTTATGGGGATTTATCGCTGGAGTAGTGATTCAGAGCTGGTACGGCACCGGCATAGGGGACGCTGTGACGGGGGCGGCTGCCGGAATGGCGGTGATGCTGCCGCTGTATGCTCTTCGCGCCGTTCACGGCGGCGATGTAAAGCTGGTTGCAGCGCTTGGGGCGTATGCGGGGTGGTCGGAACCGGTGCTCACCGCTGTCGTTGCTGTTTTCTTTTCTGCGGCAGCAGCTGCAGCAGTACTGACGTGGCGTGGACAATGGGGCTCAGTGGCGGCGGCCATTTTCAACAGCTTCGCGGAGGCGTATACAACGGGGAGTATACGTCCGTTATGGAAGCTTGAGGGCGTTCCGCGTACGCCGTTCCCGTTTGCGGCTGCGATTGCGTTCGGAGCGTTATGCCTGCAGCTGAGATGGGGAGTGATGTGGCTTGCGCCAGCTGACCTTCAGCATTGAACGCCATTCGGATCGAACCTACCTGCTTGTAAGCGGGGAGCCGGTATGTGCGGAACGTCTCGTTCGAACCCATATCCAGATGATTCGCGCTGCACAGCCCCAAGGAGTGCTTGTTCCTGAATACGAAGAGCATAATAGGACGGGACGGCTCGTCTATGAGATTACCGGGCTTATTTCCTTCGAGCAGCTGTACCGCAGAGTCGAACCGGACAAACGCGAGGTCATTCATCAACTGCTTGCTTGTCTTGCCGTCATGGAGAATGCCGCGTTATTTATGCTGAACAAGAACGGATTTATACTAAACACCGGATTCATGTTTACAGGTGGCAAGCCGGGTAGTGTTTCGCTCTTGTATGTTCCGATTCGCCTGGCGGAAGAGTATGATGCCGCCGCGGATTTCGGACGACTTGCGGAGCAGTTGATTGGAATTGAGCCGCCTCGAGGAATTGCTGTTACGTTGGCAGGATGGGATACTTATCTCCAGGAGCAGCTCAGATCCGTGCAGGTAGAATCAAGAATAGAACCGAACAGGGATCAGTCGGCAGAAGGCGGGGCGGAAGAGCTCGACATGCAGAAGAGCCCGATTGAGCTCGAATTTGAAGAGGATTTGCCGATGACGAATCGTGTGGGGGTGAAAGCTGACCCATGGGGGAGCAAATCCCTCAGAGCTGCAACGAGTGTTTGCGCGCTCTTATGGATAAGCTGTGCACTGTTTCCATCGACACAGCTGCTCGCGTCATGCAGCCTTGCAACGGTTGCGGCAGCCGGCTTCGTTTCCTTTACCATGCTTTCGCCCGGGAGCAAGCATAAGCGCAAGCATAAAGTAGCTGTTCCAAGCACTGAGAACGAAGCGGCAGAGCGGCAGGCAGCACCGGTACCGGCTATGGATCGCACGGTGTTTCTGAATGACAGCAGCGCTGCTTCCGACGAGACGGTGTGGCTGCCGATTCCAACAGCTAAAATCCTATATTTACTGGAAATCCGCTGTCGGGATGTAGATGCGGTGCGCAAGGAGTGGAAGGGAGAACCGATTCGCTTCGGAAGAGGACCTGACGCCTGCTGCGTGTTGGATAATTCACCGGGAATTTCCAGATTGCATGCCGAGCTGAGAAAAGAAGGAGAATTGCTGCTCGTAACGGATCTTGGCTCCCGCAACGGCACGTTCGTAAACGGTGAAAAGCTGGAGCCCCACACGCCGCATCGGATCGAGCCCGGTGCTTCTATGCGGATGGCTGGGGTGGAAGTAAACGTGCTCGAAGCGGACGTCGGATAACGTGTTTACAAATGGCGCCAGCCTGCGGATCGGATCGCAGGCTGTTTGTCATGAATGGCAGCTTGGCTAAAGTTGTATCCGTCGTCCGGGTTTGATATGTTTATTATTAACGTTCTTTTTTGACAGTGTGGTTAAGATGAGGGAGGGACGGCATGGTTGTACTAGACGGCGCATGGATTTGCGGCGATTCATCCAGCGCACAGCCGTCCTTGGAGTTATGGGCGGAAACGGATGGGGTCCCCATGACGCCCGCTACAATTCTGGATTGGCTGCAGCGGAAGCATTCTTTTCCCCGCGCAAGCGAAAGTGTCTTCCAGGCGAGCGAGTTGCCGCTTCAGCTTCCGTTGAATGAAACGGGCATCGCCCTGCTGCTGGAGCTGGAGCAGGCTGATGATCTGCAGCTTACCGATCCATTGAAGGCTCAGATTGACGACATCCGCCGAACCTTGTCCCTGCTTCGGCAAGGCTCGTTTCTGCCGGGTATAGCCTGCATACAAGAGGGCGGGCTGCTTCATGCGGTGTGGCTGCCCGAAAGCGCCGAGCCGCAGTCGAAGCTTGTGGAAACACTGGTTAACGATTGGGTGAAAAGATGGATTGCACCACTGAGTCAATCGGAGGTGCTGCGTCAATGGAAGGATACGCCGGTTACTCCGATCGAGCATTGGGTGCATGGCTTGTTTCGGCTGCAAGGCTCGCTGTCAGAAGCCAAGGCGCTGGAGTGGATCGAGGAGGAATGGCAGGAGTGGATTCGACCGGGAGACAGGAGTCTCGCTCCGACCGAGCGGCTCTGGCTTCGACTGGAAGTACCTGCATCGGGCTCGACCCTGTGGACCTTGTCGTATTTACTCGGGGGAAGCAGCGCTGACGAACCGATGCTGAACGCGCTGGACGTCTGGAGCGATGCGTTGGAGCAGCCGGTCCGATATGAGTCACTGCTGCGCGCGTTAACGCGGGCGTCGGAGATCGTCCCCGAAATTCGGGTGTCGCTCGAGCGGGAGGCAGCTCCCGCTGCGGCTATACTTACGACCGAACGGGTTCATCAGCTGCTATTGCGCAGCGCGTCTCCACTCCGAGCGCTTGATTGCGGCATTCTCGTCCCATCCGGACTCAGACGCAGCGACCGCATCGGAATGAGGCTGACATTGAATCGTTCCCAATATGATAGCAATAGAGCTTTTGGAGTTTCCACCTCCAGCTTTTTGAGCTTTGAAGCACTGATTCGGTTCCAATATGATGCTGTCGTGAATGGTATGGAGCTCCCAAGAGAGCTTGCGGAGCAATGGCTGCAGGCAAAAGCGCCGCTTGTTGAATTCAAGGGTGAATGGTTCGAGCTTGCGGCCGAACAGGCTGATATGCTTCGGAAGTGGCTCGGTCGTTCTCCGCAAGGGACATGGAGTGCATCGGAAGCGGTTCATCGCCTGCTCACCCCTGACTCCAGGCGACATCCCGATGTGCTGCCGGTGACTGAGCTGCTTGGTGCCGAGGACGTGCTGCCTTATGCGGATTTGCTGCGAGAGCCGTTCGCAAAGGAGCTGTTGGAGCCGCCGAATGCGCTTCGCGCTGAATTGAGACCCTACCAGCAGGTCGGCTTTACGTGGATGACCCGAATGACGGATCATGGTCTCGGCGTATGCTTGGCGGACGATATGGGACTTGGCAAAACCGTCCAACTGATCGCCGTTCTTGTAAAGCTGAAGCAATCCGGTCAGCTGCGCAAACCCGCTCTTTTGTTATGCCCGACATCAATAGTGGGCAACTGGCAGCGGGAGCTTGCCAGATTTGCTCCCGACCTGCGCCTGATCGTGCATTACGGGCAAGGGCGCGCCAATTCGGAGTCAAGCTTCCGTCAGGAGCTAACCGCATGTGATCTTGTCATTACGACCTACTCCACGGCTCAACGTGATGAAACGCTGCTGACCGTAACGGAATGGGAGCTTGTCGCATTTGACGAAGCCCAGCATCTCAAGAACCGTCGTGCCAAGCAATCACGAGCAGCAAGATCCTTCCTCGGCACACGCCGTATCGCGCTGACGGGCACGCCACTGGAAAACCGGCTAGGCGAGCTGTGGAGCTTGATGGATTTGCTCAATCCCGGATATCTCGGTAGCGAGGAGCAATTCCGTCTAACCTTCGCAGCTCCGATCGAACGGAAGGCTGCCGGCTGGGAGCAGCTTCAGAAGGAGCTTCAGCTGCTGATCAGACCGTTCATTCTTCGAAGATTGAAGTCCGATCCGGAAGTGGCGCCCGACCTGCCGACCAAAGAGGAGCACAAGGAATATTGCATGCTCTCACCGGAGCAAGCCTTCTTGTATCAGGAATATGTGGATCAGATGATGGACAGGGTGAACGAAGCAACAGGAATGAAACGGAGAAGCTATATTCTGTCGTCGATAACGAAGCTGAAGCAAATATGCAATGATCCTGCACATTACCGAAGGGAAGCGTTGCTTCGAACAGGTCGTTCGGGCAAGCTCCAGCGTCTATCCGAGCTGCTGCTGGAGATCGTCTCGCAGGACGGTCGAGTTGTAGTGTTTACTCAATATGCCTATATGGCGAAACTGCTAAGAGATTATTGCGCCCGGCTGCTGGAGGAGGATACGCTGCTGCTCCATGGGTCGGTACCGAAGCAGCAGAGGGACGAACTCATACGGCGGTTCCAGGACGATCCGGACGCACCCCGTGTGTTCGTCCTCTCGTTAAAAACCGGCGGGTTCGGATTGAATCTGACGCGAGCGACGCATGTCATCCATTATGACCGATGGTGGAACCCGGCTGTTGAAAATCAGGCGACGGACCGCGTTCATCGAATCGGCCAGGAGAAAGACGTGCTTGTCTATAAGCTGATCACGATCGGCACGTTAGAGGAACGCATCGATGAGTTGATGGAGTCCAAAAAAATGCTTGCCGATGAGCTGATCGGCGGTGGTGAGTCTTGGCTGACCGAGCTGCAGACAGAGGAGCTTCACCGAATTTTGCAGCTGCGGGATCGTCTCTTGCTGCAGGAGGATGAGGAGGAGTAGGACGGATGGTTGTCTATGTTCGGGGTGAACCTGTTTTTGAACGGCTACAAGGCATTGCGGGGGAGCTTGCGGTTCGCCGTATTCAGCCTGCCGGACGATCGCTTCGCATCAAGCTGGCATACATTCCCTGGTCACTGGAACAAAAACAACGAGCATTCGAGCTTGCAGCATCTTCTCTGCTGGACGAGAGTATGCTGAGGGAGGGGAAGCTTTCGGCAAGCTTGTCCGGCAAGCTTCGCGCCGAGAGCCTGTTTCCCGAATGGAGCCGTCCTGCGGGCTCCGAGTGCGGCTGCGGCGGCAGTCAGCCTTGCGCGCATGTGCGCGAGCTGTCCGTACGGCTGAACGATTTGCTTGCAAATCATGCCTCGGAAGCATTCGGTGTCATGGGAGTCGATTCGCAAGAGCTGCTGCAAGGGATTCGCGCAGCGAGAGCGACCACCGCCCGCAGGCAGCAGATATGGGCACAATCGACGACGAGCCGAGAGCAGCATGCCGAAACGCTGCAGCAGCCGGACGGCGATCCATCATGTACGAATGCGCTTGCTCGAAGGACGGTACCGCCCTTCTGGACGCGCGACCCGGAGCCTGCACAGCTGTTTGCCCCTGTTTATCACAAAGCGCAGCAATGGGCTGAATCCTTGCTTGATAAAGGAAGCGATCGCTAACATGAAACGAATGACGGAAAGATGGGTATCCAGATACGCCCAATTGGCACGCAATGCGTCCTATCAGGATAAGCTTTCGATTCTGTATCGCGAGCCCAACCCCTATTATTGGGTGGAATGGATTTTGTATCCACGGAGTGACAACGAAACCGTCTCGTTTGCGGATGCAGGACTGGAGGCACGTTCGCCTGGTGCGGATCACAATCGGCCTGTTCCGCTGTACCGCGTTCTGTTTCGTCATATTTCGGTTGAAGCCGCCCTTCATCCTAAAACGCCCTTGCAAGCAAGTATGTGCTTGACTGCACTGAGCGATCTGCAAGCGTATTACGGGCAAGCTGAATGGGAGCACTTAAGCAAAAGTCTGGCCCAAAAAATGTCCGCTGCCATCGAGAAATACGCAAGCTTTCGAGAAGAGGTTGCGGAACGTCTGCATGCCTGTGATTTGAGCTATGAGAAGGAGCGGGACGCGATGATTCGGGAGTCGCTGCCGGAAGAAGCGGCGGAGGAACGGCTGAAGCGCCTGCAGGACACGTTCCGGGAGAAGCGTGCGCGGATCCCGAAGGAACGGCTGGAGGCGTTGGATCCTGAAGAGACCTTCGTTTCTTTGTTCTATTATAAAGGCTGGCAGGATCCGAGCGTCTATACCGATGCCTTCCTGGAGCTTCTGAAGCATTCTGGACAAGATCCTTACGCCGGCATCGTCGAATCCGAGCCGCAGCTCGCGTGGGATCGGCTGAGAGGTATGGCTTCCCAGGAACGGTCTTATTTCCTTGAGTGGCTGCGCTCTTATGCAGCGGAATCGGAGCTGCGCCGCGGGGGCGTCGATACGAGCAAGCGGCGTGAGCGGCTTATCTCCCTGCTGGAGTATGGTAGAGCGGATGTGTCAGGCAATCGGTTGTATGAAGAGCTGCTCTTGAAGGTTGCTTCACTCGAAGGCTTTGACGAGCTTGTGTCCAGGCATCTGGAGACGAACCGCCAAACCTGGTTTTCCGATTACGTTCGATTCGTACTGCAGCTTGAGTCGGCTGAGCATATGAAGCAAATTGAACGTATTGTACTCTTGAACTGGAAACGGTTCGCCTCGGACCTGTTTGACGCGGGGTATCCGAATTCGTCACGGCTGTGGCTGTTTGCGCTTGAGCCGGTGTCGGTGGAGCAGCGGCTACTGAGGCAAGCGATTCCCGGTATAACGCCGGAGCAAATCGCCGATTCGCTATGTGAAACTTACGCATACGGCTTCAAGGTCGGCCTTTCTGAAACTTTGCTGCTGCCGCATCTGTCTTATTTATGTGAACGAGAGCCGGAAATCGTATGCGCATTTCCATACAAAGCAGAAGGGCTTCGCGAGCTAACGCCACTGATGGCTCTTGCTCCAGAGCTGCTGGACCGCGTCTATCGCAGGGAAGCTGCTTCGGCGAGAGGGGCGAGACAGCGGATGGGCGAGCTACTCCTGGAGGAGCTTGCCGAGGGCCGGTCCCCAACGGATTCAACTGCCGCTCGTAAGCTGGCTGAACTGCTCGCACCGGACGTATCGAGCTGGACCTTGAACTGGCTGGAGCTGAATCGAAGCCGCGGGTTTAGCGGTGTTGTCGGCTGGCAACGGTTCGGCGAGTTGTTCGGTGTGCGATTCCTCGGACTGGGCATGGAGGAAGACGACGAGCTTCAGCATGAGTCTGTCGCTGGCTGGCTCGAAAATCGAAGCGAGTGGATCGCCTTTGAAGGGGATCTGAATCCGAGCGAGCATCATGCTGTTACGTATCGCATCGTATTCCCGGGTGCGATGTCCATAAAAGACGGCCGTTTGCTGGCGCGAGTCAAGGTGCGGGCGGAAATTCGGGATCAAGTCGCGATTCGGTCCCTGCTTGACGAACTGAAGGATTTGTAGGAGGTGCAGCCAGAACGATGACCATTCAGAACCCATTGTTTGTTGGAATAGATTTCGGCACGACCAATTCCTCCGTTGCCCTATATGATGCCATAGCACTCCAACCGGTGCTGCAAAAGGTTGATGTCGGCGAGCAGCCGGAGCTTATTCGCACCATCCTTTCCCGAACGACGGAAGGCAAGTGGACGATTGGGAATCAGGCTGCAGCGCTCGGAGCGCTGCGGGACCGCTCGATTATGTCCGTGAAGACGGAGCTGCGCAAGCAGCCCGCCTTCACGTTCGCTGTCGATGGTCACAGCTACAGCATTACCGATTTGGCTGCCGCATATTTAAAGGAGCTGCTGCGCAAGGCCGGCGTAGCCAATCCGGCCAATATCGAGCGGCTTGCGCTTAGCATTCCCGTCAACTACGACGACATGCGCAAGCATGTAATGGAGAGCGCGGCGCTTGCGGTCGGTGTGCGTCCCGGCGCGGTCTGGTTTGTCGACGAACCTGTTGCCGTGTTATGGGACTGCCTGCGCATTCCTGGAAAATATGTGCTTGTATTCGATTTTGGCGGTGGCACGCTTGATCTGGCTATTCTCGATAAGGACGAGACTCAGGACGAATCCGGCGATGCGGCGGGCGATAATCGGTTTCGAGGTAAGGTTGCGGTAAAGTACGGGCTCGATCTCGGCGGTGACGATATCGACGATCGCATTGTCAAATATTTGATCCAGGAGGGAAAAAGGCAGGGGAATCCGGTATGTGAGAGCATTAGCCTGGATCTGTTCGAGGATGCGGATCGTTTGCATCGCCTGAAGGCGCATCCGAAGTATTCGTTTTATTACTTGCTGAAGGATGCAGCGGAACAGGCGAAGCGGGAGCTATCGCGGAATGAGCATACCCGTATTTCGATTCCCTCGCTCATCCCGGGCGTCGATGACGGGATACGCGACGTATTGCTGAATCGCACCCTTTTTCTCGAATGTACGGAGGTCATACGCGGTAAGCTATTGGACGGACTTCGTCAGCTCGAAAAGCTGTTTCGCGAAAAGACGGGGAAAACGCGTCATCATATCGATGCCGTTCTTTTATCGGGCGGCAGTAGCCTTACCTTTTTCGTTCCGGATTTGCTGGAGGAGCTGTTTCCGAACGCACGAATTGTATGGGATGAGAAATATCTTCAAACGCGAATCACTCGCGGCAACACCCGCTATGCGGTGGACGAAAACGAGCTGCTGATCGGCGATACAATTAATGCTACTTACGGCATCTACAATCATGCAGGAAAAGAGACGATTCCGATCCTGTACGAGGATGAGCGCTACCCGATTCATAAGGTGAAGCGGCTCGCAACCACAAAAGCCAACCAGACGAAAATTGAAATCTCGCCGATGGTCAAGCATGCAGGAGACACCGATTATCGTCCGCTCATGAAAAATGGGCAGAAAATCGCATGGCGTCTCACCATCCTGCCCCATGAAAGGGCGATGGACCTGAGCCGTCTCTCCGTCACGTATGCGGTGGATAAGAGCAGGGTGCTGCGCATTCGGGCATACGATCATTGGCATCATATGGAGGTTGGTGTTACGGAGATTCCGCTCGCATGACGACCTTTGGTATACCGGAAGCGATTCCGGGCAGCTGGGAGAACGGCGGAGAAACGCTGCTATTCGTATATACGCCGTTATGCGGCACCTGCAAGCTGGCCGAGCGGATGCTGGGGATTGTCCAGGAGACAATGCCCGGCTTGCCGCTTGCAAAGATGAACATCGCACAGATCAAGAGTTTGGTCGGACCTTGGAACATTACGAGCGTACCTTGCTTGCTGCACGTGCGAAACGGTCATGTGCTGCAACGGCTGTATGCGTTCCGCGATGTTCCTTATTTATACTCCGTTCTAGCCGCTTGGCATCGATCTTTATGAGAAGAAGGGAGGATATAGGTTATGGAGCGTAAGCTTGTAGTCGCTGAATACAAAACGGGTGTCTACGCAGGGGAGCTTCTTAGCAGCGACGGGCCCAAATGGAAGGTTAGAGTGTACGCGGTATTGAGGCATCCGGAGCAGGGGGATTTGCATCAGCCGATGGAAGGCGGTGTCGGCTTTTTTCATCAAAGAAGGGCGCTCGCTTATCTGGAGGTTGCCAATGTACCGTCTTCTTCGGTACGACCGTACCCGCATTCGCAGCTGCCGGATTACAAGGCGTCTCTACTGGAAGCACTGGATCAGGAGGCTGCCCGTCTTCGCAGCATCCGGCAATGGGCGGAACGAGGACTGCTGGAGCTGGAGTCGCTTCGTTCTGATTATGAGAGCTGACAAACTCCCCCCAGCGCCTGGTTGGCGGCTGGAGAGAGTTTTGCGAATGAACCGATTATAAGGAGATTGCCATCTGGGCTTTCTTCACATCGCTTGCCAGCAGCTCGGTCAGGTTATAGGCCGGGTACAATCCGCGCTCATAGGCGAATTCGAACACCTTCGTATGGAGAGCGATTGCGCCCAGCAGATGCTTCTGGAACGTTGCTTTCAGCTGGGGGGTTGCCGATTCGGTAATGGCGATTGCATAGCTGCGCACCGCCGTCTTCGTAAAGCCGAGCAACTGGGCGGATTCCGGTCCGAGCAGCTCCGGCATATCCTTGCGATGTTCGGCGACGGGTGCTTGCGGATAGAAGGCAAGCAGCTCCTTGAGATTGGTTTCGACGGCGGCAATCGTCTCTTTATAGAGCGCCGCCAATCCCGGATCGCTCAGCGAGGGCAGCTTCTTCTTGAATGCGACCAGATTCGCCGCTTGAAAGCCTACCAGCTCATGCATTTCCAATGTTTCATGCCAGGCAAGATGCTTCGGTTGTTCCATCTTCGTATTCACTTGCTTCACTCTCCACTCTTAGGTATGGGATACCATATGCCCAGTGGGGAGTGAGCGTATCTTGTCATTTTTCCATATTTTGCGGTACCAGGCTCTGAATAAATCGCTCGGCGCCTTTGGACAAATACCTGTCTTTGCGCCACACGATTCCGACCTCGGATAACAGCTGTGTGTCGGCGATGGGCACGACCTGGATTTGAGGCAGCGGGAAGGATGACATAACCGATTCGGGCAGCACGGTTACACCGATGCCGGCTGCGACAAGAGCCAAAATGACGGCAACACTGGAGCATTCGCACAATACTTCCGGTTCAAAGCCATGCCGGCGAAATTCGTTCATGACCCGGTCATGCATCCCAGTCGTCTGATCGGTTTTCAGCGTCAGGAATGGCAGGCTCTTTAGCACCTCAAGAGGAAGCCGGTGTTTGCCGGCCCGCAAGTCCCAGCTTTGCGGCACGACGGCGACGAAGGGGTCGGAGGGAAGTCTCGCGATTGCATAGGAATCGGACTGATATGGAGTTTCAAACGGCAATCTCGATGCAATCAGCTCAATGGAACGCTGCTCGAGCTGCTCGGCAAGCAAATAGTGATCGCCCTCCAATATTTTGAACGTGACGCGCGGGTACAGTCGATGGAATTGTTCGATCGCCGGGGGCAGCAGCGAGATGCATGATACGACGGAGCCGATCGCAAGCACACCCTGCAACCCTTCCTCGACTTCCTTCACTTCCTGCACCGTTTCATTCAGCTGCCGAAGCAGCTGTTCCGCCCGCTGCTGCAGCAGCTCTCCGGCGTGGGTAAGTCGCAGCTGCTGTCCGCTCCGGTCAAACAGCAGGACGCCGAGCTCCTGCTCCAGCTGCTTCAGCTGCCTGCTGAG
>JBEPYM010000109.1:0-12414 GCA_041641375.1 Paenibacillus sp. | reverse complement strand
ACTCACCCGTCCGCCGCTAGCCTTCCCCCGAAGGGGAAAACCCGCTCGACTTGCATGTATTAGGCACGCCGCCAGCGTTCGTCCTGAGCCAGGATCAAACTCTCCATTAAGGCGGTTCGTTTGATCAGACGTTCAAGTTCTCCCAAGCAAAGGGAGCCTCCTTGAACTGTGGATCAAACTCTCCATTAAGGTTTGTTCGACTTGCTCATTCACTGCTGACTTACTTATTTCATTCGCTTAACGCTCGTTGTTCAGTTTTCAAGGAACACATTTTCCATCGCCTTGTTCGCGACAGGAATTACATCATACCACACTGAGCATTCGATTGCAACATCCAATTTCCGGCATCATTCTGAATCGTTCTGCATAGTTCCAGCCGAAGCGCCACTTTTTCAACATTCTTGCGGCCGGAAGAACAATATAGCACAGCGCGAACCAGCAACGCAACTGGAAATACGCACCTGGCCAGCTGACATCAACGCAGACCGTCCCACTCCGCTTTAAACTGTTCGATGAACGACTCCATATATTGATGACGCGATTCAGCGATCGCTTTTGCGCTTTCCGTATTCAGAAGCGTCTTCAGGCGGAACAGCTTCTCATAGAAGTGATTGATTGCCGTGTCGTTCCCGCTCCGGTATTCGGCCTCAGTCATTGCTGTACGCGGAAGCTTGTCCGGGTCGTGCATGGGACGCCCCTTCCATCCCGAATAGGCAAAGGTCCGCGCAATCCCGATAGCGCCAAGCGCATCCAGCCGATCCGCATCCTGAACAACCTTGCCCTCCAGTGTCGCCATACTTGTCCCGCCGCTTCCTTTGAACGACAAGGTGCTGATGATGTCCACCACGTGACGTATGTCCATGTCGGAAATCCCCCGCTGAAGAAGCCACACCCGCACTTCCGCCTGAGCCGCCGCCTCATCCCTCACAAGCTTGGCGTCCGCCATGTCGTGCAGCCAAGCCGCCAGCCGACATATCCGCAAATCTGCTCCTTCCGCCGCTCCGATCCGCTCGGCCAGCCGAACGACTCGGTGAATGTGATGCCAATCATGTCCGCTGGAATCGCCGCCCAGCCGATCTTTTACCCACCTCTCCGCTTCCTCGATAATCCGTTCCGACACGCTCACCTGCTTCTCCACCCTTCATTTCCATGCTCCGCGACACGACACGACACATCATTGTACCAGAAGGACTCCGGGATCGCACATCCCGGAGTCACACAGCCTCAAGTCACCCGAAAGGTAGCCGTACCGATCGTACCGAGCGTTCCGCTTTCGTCCGTAATTTCGGCGTACACCGTCAATGATTTTCGCGTTCGATGCAAGATTTCGACAGAGCAGATCAATGTTCCTCTCGGCATGGGTGCCACATAATGAACGTTCAGGTTGGCGGTAACCACCTTCTCATTCGGCCTGGCTGCCATTGCCGCGGCGCCCATGGCATTGTCCAGCAGTCCGGCCAATACGCCGCCATGAACGATCCCCAGCAGGTTGAGGTGGTGCTCCTGCACATCGATCGATACTACGGTTCGCTCTTCCTCGATCGACACCAGCTTGCAGCCCAGATAGCCCCAATACGTTCCGGACGCCGCTTCCGCTTGAGCTGCCATTGCTTCAGCCCGTTTCTGCTCCTCCTGTCGTTCCACCGCTTCGTCCCCCTACGATTGCCCTTCTTCTTCCAGCAGCTTGCGCCGCAGCACCTTCCCGACCATCGTCTTGGGCAGCGATTCCCGGAATTCGTACTTCCGCGGCACTTTATAGGCAGCCAACCGTTCGCGGCACCACGCATCCAGCTCCTTCTCGGTCACGGCAGCACCCTTTTTGAGAGCAAGAAAGGCTTTGATCGTCTCCCCGCGATACTCGTCGAGAACACCGACCGCACATGCCTCCAGCACGGCCGGGTGCTCATACAGCACCTCTTCGATTTCTCTAGGATACACATTATAACCGCTGGCAATAATCATATCTTTTTTCCTGTCGACAATTGCAAAATAGCCGTCCCGATCCATCGTCGCAAGGTCGCCTGTATACAGCCAGCCGTCCTTGAGCACTTCCGCCGTTTCGTCCGGTCTGTTCCAATATCCCTTCATCACCTGGGGACCGCGTACGAGCAGCTCGCCAATTGCGCCGCTTCCCGGCTCCAGCTCCTCGCCCGACTCCAGATCAACCACCTTCGCATCCGTGTCCGGAAAAGGAATGCCGATCGTCCCGATTTTGCGCTCGCCCCACACCGGATTCGCATGGGTAACCGGGGATGCCTCCGTCAAGCCGTAGCCCTCGATCAGCCTCCCCCCCGACAACGCCTCGAAGCGCTGCTGCACCTCAAGCGGCAATGGAGCCGAACCGCTGATGCACACCTGAATGGAGGAGAGATCCACCTTGCCGACGTCCGGATGGTTCAGAATTGCAATATACATGGTCGGAGCTCCGGGAAAAATCGTCGGCCGCTGCGCCTTGATCGTCTGCAGCACCTGCCCCACGTCAAACCGCGGAACGAGCACAAGTGTCCCCGCTTGGAGAATGCCCTGGTGCAAAATAACCGTCAAACCCAGCACATGAAAGCAAGGGACAGCCGCCAAATAGCTCTCCTTGCCTTCCTGAGAACGATAATTCCAGGCAAGCGTCTGATACGTATTGGCAATCAGGTTGTGATGCGTCAGCATGACTCCTTTGGCAACACCGGTTGTCCCTCCGGTATACTGCAGGATCGCGATATCTTTGTCAGCGTTCACCTTCGCAACAATTGGTGCGGTCAACCCAGACTTAAGAAAATGGATGAATTTCAGCGTATGCTCGTCATACACGACATTGAGCTTATGTCCGTCCTTGCGCACCTTGATGGGATACAGCACATTTTTAGGAAAGGGCAAGTAATCTTTGATCGAGGTAATCACTGTCAGCTTCAGCGAAGTTTCGGGGCGTACCCGGACTAATCGGGCAAACAGCAAATCCAGCGTAACGATCGCGCGAGCCCCAGAGTCGTTCAACTGATGAAGAAGCTCTCGCTCCGTATAAAGCGGGTTCGTTTGGACGGCGATACAGCCCGCAAGCAGCGTGCCGAAGTAGCTGATTACGGATTGCGGGCAATTCGGCAGCATGATCGCGACCCGGTCGCCTTTGCGAATGCCCGCTTTGAGCAGTGCGTTGGCGAAGCGGTATGCCGATTCGAGCAGCTCGCTGTAGGTCAGCCGCGTTCCGAGAAAATAAACGGCGGTATGCTTGGGATATTTGGCGGCTGAGTCAACCAGAAATTGCGCCACGTTATGCTTCGGATACTCGTACGATGGAGCGACCTCTTCCGGATAAAAACGCAGCCACGGCTTTTCTGCATGGGTCATCGTTTTTCCGCTCCTTTCTCTCCCGCTCCGAATCGGGGCGGTGGGTGGGGCTCATACGCTAAACCAGGTAGGCTTCGGCGGCGATCACTTGTGCAGCGAGGCTTCTTTTCAAAACGGTAGTGTTAATCGGATTACGGCGTGTCAGCTTCTTGAGTATGGATAGCTGCGTACGCAGCGTATCTCCTTCTTCCATGGAAGCAAGCGCATCCGCGGCAATGGCTTCGATTCGCTGGAACGATTCATGCGTGTAAACGGTCGCCATCAAAACCGATGCCGCAGCCTTCATAGTCCCCAGAAAGGCGGAGCGCTTCCGGGCACGCAGCAGCGCGCTCTCCATCGCGTACAGCTCGATCATCAGATCGGCGAGACGAGCCAGCATTTCCTGCTCCTTCTCCAGCGTCAGCGCATATTTCTGTACAGCCATTCCGCCGATGAACAGGAAAATCGTACGCGCCATCGTAAGCAAATGCTCCTCTTGCTCCAGCTCCCCTTCAAAATCGCGGATCGGCACGATCGACAGCAGCTCGTTTTGCAGCGATTGCGCCTTGGCAAGCAGCGGCAGCTCCCCCTTCATCGCCTTCTTCAGCAAAGTACCCGGGATGAGCAGGCGGTTGATTTCATTGGTGCCCTCAAATATACGGTTAATCCTGGAATCGCGGTAAATCCGTTCGATTTTGTATTCCTGGATATAGCCGTAGCCGCCGTGAATTTGCACCCCCTCATCCGCAACAAAATCAAGCGCTTCGGAGGCAAACACCTTGTTGATCGAGCATTCGATCGCGTATTCCGCGATGGCCTTCGCCGCCTGCATACCCGCATCGTCCACATCCGCATCAAGGCTCGAAAGCGCCTCGTCAATCAGACCGGACGTCCGATACACCATACTTTCCAATACGAAGGTGCGGATGTTCATATCAGCCAGCTTGCGTCCGATAAGCGGGAAGGACGAGATCGGCTGCTGAAACTGTCTGCGGATGTTCGCATACTGAGCCGACAGCGCAATGGCTTCCTTGGCGGCGCCGAGGCAGCCTGCTCCCAGCTTGAAACGCCCGATATTGAGAATGTTGAAAGCGATAAGATGGCCTTTCCCTACTTCACCAAGCAGGTTGGCGGCAGGAACTCGTGCATCCTCGAAATAAAGCGGGCAGGTCGAGGAGCCTTTGATGCCCATCTTTTTCTCTTCGGGTCCGATCGAGAAGCCGGGTGTATTGCGCTCCACGATAAAGGCTGAGAAATGCTGTCCGTCTACCTTCGCGTAGACGATAAACACATCCGCGAAGCCAGCATTCGTAATATAGAGCTTCGAGCCGTTCAGCACATAGTGGCTGCCGTCCTCGCTCCGCTTCGCCGTTGTTTTGGCGCCGAGAGCGTCAGAGCCGGAAGCCGGCTCTGTCAGACAATAGGCCGCAATCCATTCGCCTGTCGCCAGCTTGGGCAAATAGGTGCGCTTCTGCTCCGGCGTCCCAAAAAACACGATGGGCAATGTGCCGATTCCGACATGCGCGCCCACGGACAGTGCGAAGGAGGACGCCTTGGACAACGTCTCGGATATCAAGGTCGAGCTCACCTTGTCAAGCCCGAGCCCGCCGAACGCCTCCGGCACATCGGCCCCCAGCAGCCCGAGCTCTCCCGCCTTCCGCATCAGAGACACCGTCAGCTCATAAGCCAGCCTCTCCAGCTCTTCGTCATGCGGAAGCACATCCTGCTCGACGAAATCCCGGGTTACAGCCGCAAACATCCGCTGCTCTTCGTTGAAATCCTCCGGGGATGCGATCTCAAGCGGATTCGCTCTTCCCAGTGTAAAGCTGCCGCCAGCTGCCCGGCTCCGGTCTGCCATCCATACCAGCTCCTTCCGTAGGTTTATGCGAATACCTCGAACACCCCGGCCGCGCCCATACCGCCGCCGATACACATAGAGACGACGCCGCAGCCGCCGCCTCTGCGGCGGAGCTCATGGATAAGCTGCACGGTCAGCTTCGCGCCGGTGCATCCGAGCGGATGTCCAAGCGCAATAGCTCCTCCGTTCACGTTGACGAGTGCCGGATCCAGCTCCAACGCACGAATAATGTGCACACACTGAGATGCGAAAGCTTCATTGATTTCATAGAGCTTCACATCCCCCGCTCCGATTCCGGCCATCTTCAGCGCCTTCGGGATTGCCAGCACCGGCCCCGCCCCCATAATGCTCGGTTCGACGCCGGCAAGGGCGAAGGAGCGGAACGCAGCGAGGGGCTCAAGGCTAAGCTCCTCCGCTCTTCGGCGGCTCATGACGACCAGCGCGGCTGCGCCGTCGCTCGTCTGGGACGAGTTGCCCGCCGTTACGGTACCGCCTTGCGCAAACGCAGGCTTGAGGCGCGCGAGCGCCTCCATGCTCGTATCCGGACGCACCCCTTCATCCGTATCAAACTCGAACGTAAGCGGCGACACCTTGCCTGTGCGCTCGTCAAAGCTGCGGACAGAAACCTGGATCGGCACGATCTCCCCGCGAAATTTCCCTTCAGCAATCGCAGAAGCTGCGCGGCGGTGGCTTTCTACAGCGAAGCGGTCCTGATCCTCGCGGCTGATGCCGAAGCGTCTTGCCACCTCCTCCGCCGTATGACCCATTCCCATATACAGATCAGGCCGCATCTCCGCTAAATAAGGATGCGGGGACGGCTTAAAGCCGGTCATCGGGACATGGCTCATACTCTCGAAGCCGCCCGCCAGCATCGTCTCGGCATCGCCAAGTCGGATGCGATCAGCTGCATATGCGATCGCCTGCAGCCCTGATGAACAGAAGCGGTTTACCGTAATAGCGGGAACGGATTCGGGCAAGCCAGCGTATATAGAGATGATTCTTGCCGCATTCAGCCCCTGCTCCCCTTCGGGCATTGCGCAGCCGAGCACAACATCGTCTACTGAAGCAGGATCAAGCGATCCGGCATGCGCCAGCGCGCCTTGCAGCGCGGTGCGGCCAAGATCCTCCGCTCTCGTCTGGGCAAGGGAACCCTTCTTCGCCTTTCCTACCGCCGTACGTACAGCGGATACGATAACAGCCTCCTGCATCATGCTCTCGCACTCCCCTTTCCTGTTAATTGCGGAGCGGCTTGCCTTTGGTCAGCATATGATGCATGCGAGCTTGTGTCTTCGGCTCGCCGCATAAGCTCAGGAACGCCTCGCGCTCGAGATCGAGCAAGTATTGCTCGCTGACCCGTGCGCCCGCGGGGAGGCAGCCCCCCGTCAGGACGAACGCGAGCTTGGTTGCAATCAAAAAATCATGGTCGCTGATATACCCTCCATACCGCATGGCATGAACGCCCGTCATCAGCACCGCTCTCCCCGCTTCACCGGCAACCGCAATCCGCTCCTCCGGCTGCACGCGATAGCCGTCCAGCTCAAGCTCGAGCACACGCCGTTTCGCTTCCGAAATCCGGGCATCCTCCATCATGACGATTCGATCCGTACCGGGCCGTAAATATCCGAGTCGCTGCGCGTCGTGACCACTGGTCGATACCTTGGCCATTGCAATCGTTTCAAACAGCTGGTTCAGCCTGGGCTGCAGATCAGCCTCCGGTGTATCGGCGAGCGACTGACTGATCCGCAGAGCAAGCTCCTTGCAGCCGCCTCCGGCCGGAATAAGGCCGACACCGGTTTCTACGAGCCCGTAATAAGTCTCCGCAGCGAACAATACCGAATCCGCAGGCAGGCATACTTCAACACCTCCGCCAAGCGTCATCCTGTGCGGCGCCGCAACGACCGGGCGATCCAGCCGCTTGAGCTTCGTCATCGTGTTCTGGAAGAGCCGGATAATCCGGTCGACCTCCTCCCATTCCTCATCCTGTGCTTCCATGAGCAGCAGCATCAAATTTGCGCCGACACAGAAATTGCGTCCCTCATTGGCAATGACAAGTCCCCGCCAATTGGCGCTCACCTCATCGACGCTCTGCGAAATCATCGACAAAATATCCGCACCTATCGCATTGTTCGGCGAATGAAATTCCAGACAGGCGACCTCGTCCCCGATATCGATCAAGCTGGCCCCGCTGTTGCCGCGTATGACCTTCCCCGCTTCCTTGAGCCGCGCCAAGCTGGCGACACCGGCACGCTCTTCGACAGGCCGGTATCCGCGGCTGCCGGTGGGCACATAGACGCGCCCCTCCTTGTTAGGGAAGAAGCTTTCGGCTCCGCCTTCCAGCATCTCCTCCACCCAGGCCGGAATCGACGCGCCATCCTCCTTCATCCGTTCGACGGTCTTGCGAACGCCGAGCACATCCCACAGCTCGAACGGCCCGAGCTCCCAGTTAAAGCCCCAGCGCATCGCCTGATCGATTTGCTCCGGCGAATCCGCAATTTCCCCGATCTTCTCGGCGCTGTACAGCAGCACCGGCGCTATGACATCCCATGCAAAGCGCGAATATGTGTCACCGCCGCCAAGCAGTGCCTTTACCCGGTTGGCAGCCCCCTTCGCCGCTTTCGCCGCGTCAAGCGAAGCACCCGTTATTTTGCGGGTCGGACGATATTGGAGCGTAGCCAGATCAATCGCTTCGATCAGGGAGCCCTCCGGTCCCTTGCGCTTGCGGTAGAAGCCGCCGCCCGCTTTCTCGCCGAGCAGCCCCTGCTGCGCCATGTGAAGCATCGAATCCGGAACGGCGAATGACTCCGATTCCGCCTGCACGCGTTGACTTACATTGTCCGCGACATGCAGGAACGTATCGAGTCCAACGAGGTCGAGCGTGCGGAAGGTTGCGCTCTTCGGACGTCCGAGCGCCGGTCCGGTTACGGCATCGGCTTCGTCGATCGTGAGACCGTGCTTCTCCATCTGCCTGACCGTGACGAGCAGTCCATACGTTCCGATGCGGTTTGCAATAAAATTCGGCGTGTCCTTGGCGATGACTACCCCCTTGCCAAGGACACGCTCGCCGAACCGGCGCATGTACGCAAGCAGCTCGGGATCTGTCGCCTTGCCCGGAATGAGCTCCAGCAGCTTCATATATCGCGGCGGGTTAAAGAAATGTGTGCCGAGCACTCGCCGCGCGAACGCTTCTCCGCAGCCCTCCGTCATAGCGTCGATGGAGATTCCCGACGTATTCGACGAGATGATCGCATGAGGCGCCGCCGTCTGCTCCAACCTCTGCATCAGCTCCCGTTTCACATCCAGCCGTTCGACGACCGCCTCAACAATCCAATCCGCATCGGACAGACGATGCCAGTCATCTTCTGTATTGCCGGGAGTAATTCGCACGGCGAATTCCTCGCGATACAGCGGAGCCGGATTGGTTCGCAAGAGCCGCTGTACCGCATCTTCCGCCCGCTTGCTCCTCCCCTCCGGGTGAGGTAAATCGAGCAGCAGACATGCAATACCGACATTCGCCAGATGCGCCGCGATTGCGGCCCCCATCACTCCCGAGCCGATCACAGCTGCTTTTCGTATCGAGCTTTTCATATGGATCCCTCCACTCCAGCTGTGCTCTCCTTGCCCCAGCCAAATACCGATCCTGCCAGAAGCTCCGCGATATCGTGCGCGCGAACGCCATCCTCCGCTTCCTTCAGCTTAATACCGTCACGCATCATCGTCAGACAGTACGGACAGGAGGAGCCGATGACCGTCGGCTGAACCGCCAGCGCCTGCTCCACTCGGGCGACATTCATTCGCTTGCCCGCGTGCTCTTCCATCCACATCATCCCCCCTCCCGCTCCGCAGCACATGCCGTTCGAACGCGACCGTTCCAGCTCCGCAAGCTCCAAACCCGGAATAGCGGCGAGCAGCTCGCGCGGGTCGCCATAGACGCCGTTGTACCGTCCCAAATAACACGAGTCGTGAAAGGCCACCCGCTCCCGCAGCTCGTAAATCGGCGTAAGCTTCTTTTCCTTAAGCAGCCTGACTAGCAGCTGGGAATGGTGCAGCACCTCAATCTCTGCAGGCAAGCCGAAGTCCGGATATTCATTCTTAATGACGTTAAACGTGTGCGGGCAACAGGTCACAATACGGCGAACGTCATATTGGATGAAGCTTCTGATGTTCGCCTCGCACAGCTGCTGAAACAGCATTTCGTTGCCGAGCCTTCGCGCCGTATCACCGGAGCTTCGCTCCTCATTGCCAAGTATCGCGAAGGAAACCCCGGCAGCCGCAAGCAAACGCACGAGCGAAACGACGATGCTGCGGCTTCTCGTGTCGTAAGCGCCCATCGAACCAACCAGCAGCAAATAGTCGAATGCAGGGTTTTCTTTCACGGTCGGCACCTTCAAGCCATATTGCCGCTCCGCCTCCTGCGTCCACTTCACTCGGTCGCTCCGCGAGATTCCCCAAGGATTTCCCTGACGCTCGATATTTTGCATCGCACGCTGCGCTTCGGCCGGGATACTTCCTTCCGTCAAGGTTAAATACCGGCGCATATCGACGATTTTGTCGACATGCTCATTGCCTACCGGACATACCTCCTCGCAATTCCTGCAGGTCGTGCAGGACCATAGCTCTTCCTCCGTCATCACTTCCCCGACCAGCTGTACGCTCCGCGGGTCGCCCTCCTCCCGTACCCAGCTCTTCTGCTGGGCCGCCATCGTCGGAGCGATATCCGTAGTGCCGTTCAGCCCATCGCCAGCAATTGACTCCAGCCGCTTCATCCGGTGTGACCCCATATTCGCCGAGCCAAACGCATAAGCCGGCACCCAAGGCGACCTGGACGTAATCGCTGCGCCCTTCTCCGTCAGGTGATCGCGCAGCTTGACCATGAGATGCATCGGTGACAGCAGCTTCCCGGTGCCGGATGCCGGGCATACATTCGTGCACCGTCCGCATTCCACGCATGCATACAGGTCAAGCAGCTGCTTCTCGCGGAACTGTTCAATGGCGCCCACTCCGAACGTTTCCGCCGCTTCATCCTCGAGGTCGAGCTTCTCCAGCTTGCCCGGCGGGCCGGACCTTCTAAGAAGCAGGTTAAGCGGCGCCGTCAGCAGGTGAAAATGCTTGGATTGAGGCACATACACAAGAAAGGCGAGCAGGATCAACAGATGCGCCCACCAAGCGGCAAAAAACGCAGCATGCGCGGCAGTCGAACCCGGTCCGATTCCACCGGCATGAGCAATCACCGCTAGCGACGTGGAGATCGGCGCAAACAGCGCAAATTGAGGCGCAGCCGTCCCAGCCCGAAGTACATCCAGCGCCAGCGTCAGCAGCACCGAGCCCATCAGCAGCGTAATGAACCAGACGACCGCTCCCGCCTTGCGCCGCCGATCCAGCCGCGGCAGCTTTTCCCCAAACCGACGGTAAGCGGAATAGCCGATCGCCAGCAACACCAGCGCTACCGTCACTTCCTGCAGCAGCTCAAACGCCGCATAACCGGGGATTGGCAGACCGCGGCCGAGAGCGCCGCGCAGCATCACATCGACCGCTCCAGCCTGCAGGATAACAAATCCGTAAAAAAGCACGAGATGCATCATTCCACTGCGTCGATCCTGCAGCAGCTTCGACTGACCGAACGTTTGCCTTGCAAAATCGCCCAGCCGATCCGCCGTCATTCTGTCCCATGTAGTACGTTTGCCAAGCCTGACGTACGACAGCCTGCGGTAGACCGCAATACCGAACAACGCCACGCCGTAACCCGTCACAAGCACCATTGCCAGCACATGCAGCCAATGTCCAGTCATCCGTCTCCCTCCGTCTCCTTTTTCGACAAGCCCGGTTGCTAAGGGACACGCTTCTGAAGCGCTTTCAGAGCGGTGTGATACCATCCTATGCCCGCTTTCCCTCGTTCATGAACGGCATTCGGTCGGCATATATTGTGAGGAACTCAGGTTTCGCTAGCTGCAACAAATGTCGAATCTGGTGAAAAGGGGTGTATGCCGTGCAGACGATCGTGCTGCTGAAGCAAACGTTCGATACGGAGGAAAAGGTCGTCATCGAGCATGGAAACGTGGTAGAGGACGGCGCTGCGTTCATCATGAATCCGTACGATGAATATGCGGTGGAGGAAGCGATCAAGCTGCGGGAGCAGTTTGGCGGGAAGGTGACTGTGCTGTGTTTGGGCCCGGAGCGAAGCGCCGAAGCCGTCCGCACTGCATTGGCAATGGGCGCCGATGAAGCTGTGCTCATCGTCGACGAGCGAATTGGCGCTGATGAATATGCGGTCTCGCAGGTGCTTGCGGCTGCCATTGCCGAACGTACGTATGATTTGATTCTGGCCGGACATTTCTCCGTTGACAACGGCGCCGGTCAGGTTGCACTGCGGACTGCCTCCCTGCTTCAGCTTCCGCATGTTGCCGCCGCTACGGAGCTGCGGATCAGCAGCGACGCCAGCAGCGCAACCGTCCTTCGGGATGCAGAAGGCGATCAGGAAACGTTCGAGGTCAAGCTGCCTGCTCTGATCACCGCCCAGCAAGGGCTGAATGAACCGCGTTACCCTTCTCTTCCGAGCATTATGAAAGCGAAGAAGAAGCCGCTGACGCGTTTGACGCTGGAGGATCTCGGCTTCGTGGAGCCTCCCGTTTGCAAAACCGAGCGGACCGATATTCGGCTTCCCTCGGCTCGGGCTTCGGGACTGCGGATCGTCGGCACTCCTTCCGAGCAAGCGGAGCAGCTCCTGCAGCTGCTGCAGACGAAGAGCGGGATTCCGCTCAAGGGAGGAGTGCCGTCATGACACGCACCTTGCTGATCGTTCCGGAAGTTTATCAGGGCAAGCTGCGCGAGGTAAGCCTTGAAGCGGCGGCTGCAGCAGCGCTTTGCGCAAAGGAGGGCGACCGAATTGCCGCTGCAGTCGTCGGAACAGCCGGGATCGCGGATCGGGTAACGCCCGAGCTGGCCGATTCAGGAGCAGCTGCAATCTATGCGGTGGAGCATGCCGAATTGGCCCGGTATCAGCCGGAGTCTTACGCCGCTGCGCTGCTGGCGATTATCGAACATACGAAGCCCGACGCTGTGTTTCTGGGGCACACATCGATCGGAAGAGATGTTGCGCCTCTGCTTTCCGCACGGCTGAACGCAGGTCAAATATCAGATGTCATCGCCATCGACACCGGAGACTCGTTGCCGCAGTTTATTCGTCCGATCTATGCGGGCAAGGCGATTGAATCGCGGCGTTTTACGGCTTCAAGCGGTGAACCGTG
>JBEPYM010000108.1:2095-12430 GCA_041641375.1 Paenibacillus sp. | reverse complement strand
ATCGTTATACCCATTCCTTTCGCTTCGCTCAAGGCACAAAACGGAATGAAATCCGTTCGGCGCCTTGAGCGATTTTTTTGTATTCTTACTCTACAGGGATACCCGTACACTACAAATCACGCGGAGGTGAGTGGGCCGCCTCATTTACGAGGTGACCGCATCGTTATATGTGTCGATTGCCTTTCCAAGCACAAATAAGTGTCGCCTCGAGCACGCAGACTTATCTTTGATAAACAACTCGTTTATTGCTGGGCAATCAGTCAATGCGGGCTATCCCTGTACATCCTTGAAAGGAGAACCCATATGGCTTTAAAAATTGTTTATCCCATTTGTTGTGGAATCGATGTTCACAAAACCTTCGTGGTTGCCTGTATCGCGTCCACCAACAAAGGCGTCACGACTTACAAACGCCATCGCTTTTCAACCTTCACCAAAGGTCTGAACGAGTTGTCACAGTGGCTTTGTGAGCATGACTGCAAGGATGTATGCATGGAATCAACCGGGAAGTACTGGATTCCGGTGTTTAACATTTTGGAGAATTCCTGCAGCATCACGCTGGCTCACCCGAAATACGTCAAGGCAATTCGTGGTAAAAAGACGGACAAGAAGGACGCTCAATGGATTGCGGATTTGTTCAAGCACGATCTTGTCGCGGGAAGCTTTATGCCCCCTTTGCCCATCCGGCAGTTGCGCGACCTGATGCGCTACCGTTTCAAGCTGACGAACTTTTCTTCGAGTGAGAAGAATCGGCTCCAAAACAGCTTGACGGTATCCAACATTCAGATTGCCAGTGTCGTGTCTGATACGTTCGGCAAAAGCTCCATGAACATCCTTGAAAAGCTGTTGGATGATCCGCTCGATACATCATTTGACATCGAGCCGCTCATACACCGTTCCATGAAAGGAAAGCTGCCTGAACTGGAACTCGCGATTGATGGATACATTACGCCCGAACAGGCTGGGAAAATCAAGGTCATCAAGCAACACTACGAAGACCTTGAATCCCGAAAAGCAGATCTGGAATCTATTATCCTTTCGCTTGCCAAGTCCTACTCCAAAGAGATCAACTTGATTTTGACTGTTCCGTCCTTTAAAAACATCTTCTCCGCCATTGCCGTGGTTTCAGAGATCGGTGTGAACATGGACGTGTTCCCGACAGCCAAGCATCTATGCTCCTGGGCAGGACTTACCCCCGCTAATGACGAGAGTGCTGGCAAGAAAAAGTCAGTAAGGATTTCAAGAGCAGGCATCTACATCAAGCCTCTTTTGGTACAGTGTGCCACCGCCGTAGTCAAAAGCGAGAAGCATCCTGAAATCCGTAACCGATACTTGCAACTAAAAAGACGTAGAGGTCACAAGCGTGCAATCATAGCAATTGCCCGTATGTTGCTAACAGCCATTTACCATATTTTAAAGAACAAAAAATCCTATAATCCTGATTTGTATAAGAAATCCGATGTTAGTCCAGTAAGCCGTGAGATCACCGTAGAACAAGCAATTTTACTGGCGCAATCTCAGGGCTATCAAATTAAGGCTATCGCAACCTGACCCTTCCCACCCCTAACATTCATAACATTTTTTACCAATTAGTCGTTCTTGTACGGCTTCTTTGGCATGCTCTTCTTCCCGGGTGCGTGCGTTACCCACTGTTTTCAGACTTCATCCTTGGAACGAGACGGATGGCGAAGAGATCGAGGCCGGCTTTGAGGCGATTGCGGAGCTTGCGCCGGATTATCCGCCGATGGTCGTCGCCCACCGCGACACGCTGCATATCCACAAATATTGGTGGAGCCTGTTCGAGAACGTCGGACTTTATTATGACTCGGCCGAGCAGTTCTCAATGCCGATCGTAGCCGATGAATACGGCGGCAATTATTTGGACGGCAACGGGGATCCCGGCTGGTATCCGACCATTGCCGAGAGCCTGCTTCGCTTCCTGGGACGCGACCATACACGGGAGCAGCGGCTGCAGCTTCACACCGAAGCCAATACGCAGATTTCCGAGTATTGGCGGAGAATTGGGGCGGCGGGCTTTTCGCCGTTCTGTATGCTCGGTCCGCCGGAGGACGGCAATCACCACTTTCTCGGACCGCTTGCAGATGCGGTGCCGAAGCCGGTATGGGATGGCCTGACGGCGGCCTATTCGCCTGTCAGTGTCAGCCTGGAGCTGTGGGACCGCAACTTTGTGCCGGGCCAGAGACTGGCAGCACCGTTGTATTGGTTTAACGACACAGCGAAGGAGGCGGAGCTGCATGCGGAGGTGCGTGTAGTGCGGCAGGAGGGCGGTGAGGCTGTAGTTCGTTGCCGGATGACGGCGCGGGTGAAGGCTTGGAGCCGAGCGGTTGGCGAGGCGGTCGTGCGGTTGCCAGACGAGGAAGGCGAGTGGCGCATCGAAGCAGAGCTGCTGGATCGGCCTGCGGGCGTAGAGCGGCCTGTTGTGTCGCAGTGGCGCGTGCGCACGCTGCAGGTTAGGCTGCCGGAGGTTCTGCGCAGGGCGCGCATCGCCGTGCTGCCCGGCGAGGAGGAGCTGGCGCTGCTGCTGCGCGAGACGGGCGCTGCCGGGGTGGTCAGCGAGTGGCAGCCGGGCGAGCGCGCCGATGTCATTGCGGCGAACGCCGTCGGTTGGCCGCGGATCGCCGCAGATACTCAGCTGCGCGCGCAGCTGGAGGAGGCGCTGCTGGGCGGGGCGTCGCTCGCCCTGCTCGGAATTGGGCCGGTGTGGCTCGGCCAAGGCTATTTGGAGGGCGGCGAGCTCGGGCCGCTTCAGGGAGCGATGCGGGTCGATGCGCCTGCGACCTCCGAGGTGGAGTTGGCGGCGGGCATCCGCGTCCGCTTCACCGAGCTGCCCGAGCCGGAAAGCTGCGTCCACCCGTCAGAGACGAACAGCAGTCTTTGGAATGGACTTCCGCAGCAGGCAACCTGGCTCTGGAATGGGCTGCGCGGCGGTATCGTCGCGCCGGCCTGCGATATGGAGCCGACAGGGCTTGGTGCGGCGGACTTTCTGAAGCTCTGGCAGAGCCGCGGAGCAGACCCGGCGCTGATTGAGACGGACCGCTGCTTCGCTTACGAGCTGTCCGGGTTTTACGCATTCAGCGAGGAGGAGGACGACCGCGTTGAAGAGGAGCTGCGAGCAAGGGTGCGGTTTCTGTTCGAGGACGCTCCCGCCCTGCAGAACTCGCTTAATCCGAATGCACCTGTGCAGCGGCATGCGGTTTCGCGACTGTACCGCGAATGCGGCAGCGGTCTGGCAGAGTCGTTGATGCCGCTCGCCAGCTGCGGCAAAGGGCTGACCCGCACGCCGGTTGCGGCGATCGGCTTTGGCGCAGGGCGCGGTATATTGCTGCTGTCGCAGCTGCTCGTGAATGGCCGACTGAGGCCTGGCTTCGGGTCGGAGGGGCTTTACGGCCTCCGACCCGATCCTGCGGCGCAGCAAATGACGCTGAATATGCTGGCATATTGCCTGGAGAGGAAGTCTTAAGCGGTGGCGGAGGTCATCATGGACGATGCGAATACAAGGAAGCAGGATGAGCGGCGAAGGCAGCGGATGCTACTGCGAAAAACAGGAGAATTCCTGGAGCACGATGTGACTGGAGGCAAAGCGCTTGCGAATTTGGGGGCGGGCGTCTGGCTGGAGGAATCGGACCGCCGTCTCAGAAGAAGCGCGGAATGGTTTGAGCATCCGCACCCCAAGGGTCGCGATCTTGCCGGCGAGCCGGATTTTGCCGCCATGAAGCTGACGCGCGCCTGGCACCAATTCGGACCCTTGCTGTCAGACGGCACCCGGGAGGCGATTCGGCGCTTCTTCCTGGGCCGTGACTTTCAAAGCAAGTACACTTCGGAGAACCACCAGCTCCTGTTCCATACGAGCCGCTATTTGATGGCAGGTGCGTTTCGCAGCGAGGTGTTCGGGCGTTACGGATTAACGGGAGCAGAGCTGGAAGAGCTGGAGCTGGGCTGGCTGAAGCGGTGTATTCGCAGGAGAGCCTGCTATGGCTGGGAGGAATTCGATTCGCTTAATTATATCCCGGCAGTGTGGGAATGCTTGACCGGCCTGTATGATTTTGCCCCGGATGAAGAGCTGGGCAGACTTGCCGGGATGATGCTCGACGTGCTGCTGCTGGATATGGCCGTAGACTCCCTGAACGGCTGCTATGGCGGAGCGCATGGCCGTTCACAAGGCGAGCAGGCGCTGGACCACCGCAAAGCCGGCACCTACCCGCTTCAGCACCTGTATTTCGGCGTTGGGGAGGACGGGCGCAGCTGCGCAGTGGAGGCGCTGCTAAGCGGCTACCGTCCGCCGCGGCATGTGCTTGAAATTGCCCTATGCCGCTCGGAGCCATACGAGAATCGCGAGCGGAAGCCGCTCCACGCCAGCACCTACCATGCGCCGCAGCGTCCGCTCCCCGACGAGGCTGGCAGCATCCGCAAGTATACGTATTGGACGCCAAGCTATATCATGGGCTGCGTCCAGCGGCAGGATCGCTACGAGCAGCCCGAAGCCGCGTGGTATGCGCACCACCAGCAGCACCAGTGGGACCTTACCTTCCCGGCGCGTCCCGATGCCAGGCTGTTTACGCATCACCCTGGCGCATATGGTGCGGAAGGAGCCGAGCATGGCTATTGGACGGGAGATATGGGCTGCGGCTGCGGGCATTTCTGGCAGCATCGCAGTGCGCTGGTCGCGCTCTATCATATCCCCGAGGAGCAGCCGTACGGCTATATTCATGCCTATGTCCCGAAGCATGCCTTCGACGAGGTTGCTGAGGAGAATGGAATTGTCTTCGTGCGAATCGCCAACGCTTATGCCGCCTTGCGGCTCATGAACGGCTGCGCGTGGACGACGGAAGGTGAATGGAGCGGCAGGGAGTTGATCAGCGAAGGACGGCTCAATGCGGTCATCTGCGAAGCGGGAACGATCGCCGAGTATGGCGGATTCGACGCGTTCAGGAAGGAAATTTCCGCAAATCGCGCTGTCTTCGACGCGGAGCGAATGACGATTGCTTATCATTCCCGGCGCGCGGGCTTGCTGGAGCTTGACCTTGCGGGCGGCAGAAGGCTGAACGGCGAGGAGGCCGACCTGGATTACGGCACGTACGACAGCCCCTATCTGCAGTCGGAATGGAGCAGCGGCGTTATTCGGGCGGTGCCGCCTGTTCCTGGAAGCAAGAGCGTCATATATGACTTTATAACAGGTGAAATGAGAGAAGAGGTGCAGTCATGACGGCAACAAGCAAGGACGTCATTCGGCGCGTCGTCCGCAGGACGATGGAGATGGATCACAACGTGGACAAAAAAGGCGACTGGGACTGGGGGGCCGGCGTCGCGCTCTACGGGCTGAGGAAGATGTACGAGAAAACGGGCGACCGCGCCATTTTAGACTATATTCAAGGGTTTGTTGACCGCAATATGGCGCAAGCCCGGATTACGCATACGGTTAATACCACCGCGCCGCTGCTGTCGGTGCTGCTGCTGTACCGCGAGACTGGGGGCGCGCGCTACCTCGAGTTTTGCCGTGAATTTGCCGAATGGCTTATGAACGACGCGGCTCGTACGGCGAATGGAGAACTGGAGCACACCGTGCTGAATGAAAAATTCGGCGGAGAGCTGTGGGTGGACACCGTCTTCATGGCAGGTGTCTTTCTGACTCAGCTCGGGGAGCTGACGGGGGAACGGCGGTACACCGAGGAGGGGCTGCGTCAGGCGCGGCTGCATATCGAGAAGCTGCAGGACGCCGCAACGGGGCTGCTGTACCACGGCTACAGCTATCCGAGCGACAATTATATGAGCGGGTGCCTGTGGGCGCGCGGCAACAGCTGGGTCACAATCAGCGTGCCGGAAATCGCGGAGACAGCACGCGGCGCTTACGCGTCGGAGCTTGCCATCTTGCGGGCAGGAGTGAACCGCCAGCTGGAGGGCGTGCGGCGCAGCCAGCTTCCCGGCGGGCTATGGCCAACCATTCTGACGGATGCTTCGTCCTATCCGGAAACATCGGCTTCAGCTGGCTTCGTCTACGGCATGCTGAAAGGCATTCGGCAGGGTGCCGTCGACCCTTCGCTTCGCGAGGCAGCGGTGAGCGGCTATCAAGCGGTGCTGGAGCGGATCGCCGAGGACGGCACGGTGCTCGATGTCTCTGCCGGCACGGGCATTCAGGCAACGGCGGCTGCGTACAATGACATCCCGAAGGACGTCATTATGCCGTGGGGTCAAGGAATTGTACTGCTGATGCTGACAGAAGAGGTGTAAACAACATGACAACTATACAAGTCGAGCGCAAACCGGGCGATTCCGGCATGCCAAAGGGGGCATTTCGCAATCATATCGGAGTCAATGAAGGCTTGAAGTGGAGCGAATACCTGCTCGACCGGTGCTGCGACATCGGGTTTACGATCATGCGTCGAGAGTTTGAATGGAAGGAAATCGAGAAGGAGCGGGGCGTGTACGACTTCGAGGATGCCGACCGCTATGTGGAAGCGTGTGTTTCTCGCGGCCTGCGCATCATGTTCATTCTCGGCAAAACGAATCCGCTTTACGATACGTCGCCCGCGGTTCCGGTGCCAGGCAGTGCGCTGTGGGAGCCTTATGCGGGTTATGTGCGCGCTTGTGCGGAGCGTTATGCAGGACGCGGCTTTATATGGGAGACGTGGAACGAGCCGAACGTGCCCTGGATGTGGGGCGACATGACGCCTCGGCAGTGGATCGCCAACACGATTGCGGCAGCTGATCTCATTCGCTCCTTCGACCCTGATGCGACTGTTGTCGGCCCGGCAGCAGGCGAAGGGCTGTCGCTGGGTGGGGGCAGCTGGTGTGATCAGGTGCTTCGCATGCTGCGCGATTACTCCGCCAAGCTGCGCGTGCCAGGCTACAAGGAGCTTTCGCCTGACAGCTTGTGGAGCCGACTCAACGCATGGACAGGGCATCAGTATACATCGCATGCGCCAGACTGCTTGATCGTGGACGGCGTCGAATATTATGAGCTGCAGCGGCGCGTCCTGGACGAATACGGCGGCGCCGGTATTCCTTATTGTACCGGCGAGCGCGGCTTTACGGCGAATCCGCGGCCGAATCAACGGTACGCTTTCGTCGGTACGGAGGAGCGGGCGGCGGACTATTTCACCCGGCAGTGCCTGTGGGGCATCTGCAAGGAGCCTCGCGGGTTCACGATCAACTACGTGAATTACAGCATTTACGACTGCGGCAAGGATGTCGTCGGAACGCCCTCCGGCACCGCGCTGCAAGCGATGCTGAACACGCTTGGCGACTACGAGTACCGCAGACGCATCGAGCTTAACGATCCGGATACGGTGATGCTGCAGTTTGAACGCGGCGACGAACGGCGTTATGCAATCTGGAATCGGGCGAATCGCGTGGTCGAGACGAATGTATTCATCCAGACAAATCAAGCAACGGTCGTGGCCAACGATGGAACTTCTGCAACGATAGAAGGGAAAATGGGGGGGATCCAGCTAAGGATTGGGCCGTCCCCTAAGTATATAAAGCCGATTCATAACCGCTAGTTTGTTAGAAAACAGACTGGCGGGTTTCACTTACGTTTTTTTATACGCATCTTTATGAGGCGGCCGAAATGGACGGGGCAAGCAATCTGAGGCAAATGTGGCATGTTTCAATGCCAGGGATCGCGCCTACCGTTATTATATTGCTGATTCTGTCCATGGGCGGATTCTTGGAAGTAGGCTTCGGTGAAAGCGATTATGAGCGGAACGAAATATACGTCGGAGCAGGCGCTCCAGGATGCAAGCGCTGTGTGCGAAGGCTGGCGGCAAGCAGTTGGAGGAGTTTTACGGCAAGTGGTATGCAGAGAATCAGGAATAAGCTTATCTGAGTAAGGTTATGGAAGATTTCTTCACAAATCCGTGATATGGAAGGGTAAGCGACATTGGGAGTTGTAGATGAAAGACGTTCCGCAACGCGAACCGGAAAGGGGCATCCAAGATGAAACATACGGCAATATTCAATGCCAGGGAGATATTCGAGCCGCTCATCAATCCCTACTCGGGACTGGTGGTCTACGGCATTGAATCCTGCTATGGCTACCGGGAGCTGCCTGACTACATTCACCCGGAATCCATCGTGTATTTGCGACCGGCCTGGGGCCAGCTGGAGCCTGAGGAAGGTCGGCTTGAGCTGGAACACTTTGAGTCGATCCGCGACCGACATCTGACGGGAGGTGCGGTACAGTGGGCGATGCGCCTTGTTACGCTGCTAACGCCGCAGATTGTGCCGGATTCGATCCCGGCATGGGTCAGAGAGGCCGGAGCCAAGGGAACATCCTTCGGCAAAGGCGTATGGGAGCCGCAGTACGGCGACCCAGTCTATCAGGAAAAATTCGGCAGCTTTATTCGCCGTATTGCCGAGCGCTATGACGGGGATCCGCGGCTTGCTTTCGTTGACATTTCGGGATTGGGGATGTATAGCGAGTGGGGCGATTCCCACACGGAGCAGCAGGGCTGGCACGATCCCGAGAAGCGCAACAAGGACGTGCGCGGCCTGATCGATGTGTTCGCCAAAGCTTTCAAGCGCACGCCGCTCGCAATCAGCACACACATTATCGATCCGGGCGGCCGCGACCGCTATGAGGTGAACTATGCGCTCAAGCTGGGCGCTTGGTTTCGCCGGGACGGCGTTGGCTCGCCATTTTTCCATGAAGGGCACAAGACGATGGTTCAGCAATATTGGGAGGATCGCCCGATCGTGTCGGAGCTGTGGGCCATCTATCAAAATTACGGTAAAAATCAATACGGCTGGAGCTATGCAGACGCGCTCGATCAAGTGCTGGATCAGCATGCGATGTGTGCGGAAATGAGCCGAGATCTTGACGTGACCGCCGAGTCGCTCGAGCATCCAGATTTTGCGGCGCTTGCCCGTAAGGTGGGGTATCGACTCGTGGCTGCCCTTATTCAATACCCTTCCGTTCTGCGCCGTGGTGATCGGCTTATCCTGGATATGAAGTGGAAAAATCAAGGAGTTGCGAAGCTTTATATCAAGTTTCCGCTCAAGGTATATTTGTTCGATTCCGGCGGCAAGGAAGCGTGGAGCGGCATCGATTCGTCCTTCGATCCGACTGATTGGAAGAGAGGGCATGTGTACGAGGCGTTCTCTGCGTTGCGGCTTTCCGGCGGTCTGGCGGACGGTACGTACGAGCTGCGCATCGCATTGGTCGACACGGAGGGCAGACCGGCCATTCAGCTTGGTATGGAGGGCGACGACGGTGAGCGGCGTTATGCGATCGGTACGGTTGAGATTGCGGGGGATGCGCCGGACCCTGTCACGGAGGGGCTTAACCTGGCGCGCCTGTCCGATGCGGAAGGTCATGTTGCCGTCGTCAGCGACAACCGTCCGTTTCATTATGTAGCGCCCATCAACGACGGTCTGCTGCGCGTGTCGGTTGACGATTCGCCGGGCGATCTGCATATGGTGCGCCAAGGCTTCGGCGTTGTCTGGAAGTGGGAGCGCTCGTTCAACGAGCTTGTCTATGCAGCAGGGGAGATCGCGCCGGGTGACGGAGGCTGGTTCGAGCGAGAGCTGTGGATCGAGCTGTATGATGGGCAGACATGGAGCCGGGTTGCTCCGGTCGCGTGGACGCCGGTATATCCATATGGGGAACAAGCGGCGCGAGGCACCTTTACGGCGATGTTCAACAGGGTGACGGCACGGGGCGTTCGGATCAGCGGCATAGTCGGGCGGCGCAACAGCAAGTGGGTGTCCGTGTGCGAGGTAGAGGTGTACGATCGGTCATAAAAGGAGGAGACAGAGCGTGAACAAAGATTGGACAGAAGCGGCGTGGGAGCAGGTGACGGCCAAGATGGCGCGAACAAGTGCGCGGATCGGTGCTGCGTTCCCGCATGTGGCGGAGAATGGTGTATACGACAACGCCCGGCCCAGCTGGTGGACGGCGGGGTTCTGGCCGGGCCTGCTGTGGCTGCTCTATCGCGAGACGGGAAGCGGGAGGCTTAAGGCGTATGCGGAAGAGTGTGAGCTGAAGCTGGATTCGGTGCTGCACGAGTATGTGCATCTGGACCACGACATTGGCTTCATGTGGTCGCTGTCGGCGGTTGCGAGCTTTAAGCTGACCGGCAGCGAGCAATCGCGTCGCAGAGGCTTGGCGGCAGCCAGCCACCTGGCCGGCAGATACAACCTGAAGGGTCGTTACATCCGCGCATGGAATTCGGAAGAGCAATGCGGACAGGCGATCATCGATTGCCTGATGAACCTGCCCATTTTATATTGGGCGTCTGAGACGACCGGAGACCCCAGATTTCGCCATATCGCCGAGAGCCATGCAGAGACGGCGGCGCGGGCCTTTGTGCGCCCGGATGG
>JBEPYM010000108.1:0-2085 GCA_041641375.1 Paenibacillus sp. | reverse complement strand
CCGCTTTCCACATCGTGGTCTTCGATCCGGTGACCGGCATGCGGACTGGAGCGCTGGGCGGCCAGGGAGACGGTCCGGAGTCTGCCTGGGCGCGGGGAGCATCGTGGGCGCTGTACGGCATGACGCTCAGCTACGCCTATACAGGGAGGATCGAGTTCATCGAATGCGCCAAGCGAACGGCCCGATTTATTTTATCGAACCTGCCGGAGGATTTGGTGCCCTATTGGGATTACAAGCTCGATTCGGCGGAAGGAGCACCGAGGGATTCCTCGGCGGCGGCAATCGCGGCTTCCGGTCTTCTGGAGCTGGCAAGGCACTGTCACGGAAGCGAGGCGGATCAGCTGCGCGAGGCCGGGGAGCTGATCGCGCATTCACTGTATGTTCATTACGGAGCATGGCAGGATCCCGGACAGGAGGGTCTGCTGCTGCATGGGGTGCGCAATTGCCCGAGAGGGCTGCATACGGATCATCCTCTGATCTATGGCGATTATTTCTTCGTTGAGGCGCTTCTGAAGCTGCGGGGGCGGATCGACCTGTTCTGGTAAGAAAGTGTTGCGGGGCGGGCTTTTGCCCGCTTTTTCCTGCTGTGTCGGGCGATGAAACAATTCACACATTGCATTTTTATCATTGAGGTGAGCTCCGAGTTTGGTTCAAAATGAAAGCGAATTCTAAATTGGCAGGAGGTTGCATGATGCGAACAAGGTACTTGAGGAAGGCGGCATTGGTGCTGCTGGCTGTTCTGCTTGGATTGCCGACGCTTTCGACTGCGGTCGGTGTTTCCACCGTGCAGGCTGCGGAGACGGTGGAGACGGTCATTCCGCTGGCGCCGACGGATGACAGCTACACGAGCCGGGCAGGCAGCCGCAACGTAAATTTTAATCACTTGGCCTATGTGCAGTCGGATCGGTTGGATTCGGCCACGCAGACGCGCGCTTTCCTGAAGTTCGATCTGGCCGATGTGTATGTGGAGGATGTGAAGAAGGCGTCGCTGCAGCTGCGCGTGACAAGCGATTCCGAGCATCCCGATCCGTCCGGGCATATCGTGAATGTTCAGCTGTCTGACAACATCTCATGGTCGGAATCGACCGTGCATTGGAACAACCAGCCGCAGCCTGTTGGCTCGACTGTGGCGCAGATTGCTGTGAATGCACGAGGTCAGGTGGTCGAGGCGGATGTGACTGCTGCGATTCGCCAGGCATTGGCCGCAGGCAAGGATGCCGTTACCTTCGTCCTGGCACCAGCCAACAGCGTGGGCGTTGCGCGATTCCACTCGAAAGAAGCGGCCGAACCGGCCAATCGCCCATCGCTTAAGCTTGCAGCCGACCTCGCGCCCGACACTGCGGCTCCAGCAGCGCCTGCCGTTACGGTGAGGGAGGTATCCTCTCGTACGGCAACGCTGGACTGGGCGCCCGCCGTCGATAACGTGGCGACAGTAGGCTATGCGGTATACCGCGACGGAGCGGATGTTGGTGTTGTATCCCGACGAAGCTTTGCGGACGCGGGGCTTGAGCCCGGTACTGCGTATACGTACACGGTTCACGCGATTGATCATGCCGGCAATACATCGCCGCCAAGCGCGTCGGCACAGGTGTTCACGACACCTCTGCGCAGCGGCAACGATATTTTGAGCTTCAAGGTATCGGGTCAGGTAGGCGCGACCGTGATCAACCGAGAGGCGGGAACAATCGAGTTTGTCGTCCGCAACGGCTCCGATGTGAGCGCGCTTGAGCCGGTTATAGCCATTTCGGATGGAGCGTCGTTATCGCCGAACGGCCCGCAGAGCTTTGCCTCGCCAGTCGTATATACGGTGACCGCCGAGAACGGAGCCGCAAGGCAATGGACCGCGCGAGCTGTATGGAACACAGCGAAGCCGGCCGCACCAGCCGTAAAGACCGTTAAGCCAGGCGACGGTCACGTGCTGCTCGTATGGGACAATGTGCCGACAGCGCAGTATTACCGTGTGGAATACGGCACAGAGTCGGGAGTGTATACGACGGTGGCGCATAACTACGACGAGGGGGAGAATGTGTATCCGTCCGAGCATTACGAATGGCAGGGCTTCATGCCGAACAGCCATGGCGTCGT
>JBEPYM010000107.1:0-12453 GCA_041641375.1 Paenibacillus sp. | reverse complement strand
CCCGCGCGGCGTCATTATTGACATCGCGTCGGTCGCTCAAATTGCGCATGAGAACGGCATTCCGCTTATCGTTGACAATACGCTGCCGAGCCCGTATCTGCTTCGTCCGATCGAGCATGGAGCCGATATTGTCGTACATTCCGCAACGAAATTCATTGGCGGACATGGAACCTCCATCGGCGGAATTATCGTAGACGGCGGCAATTTCGACTGGAAGCTGAGCGGCAAGTTCCCTGGATTTACGACGCCGGACCCGAGCTATCACGGCCTTGTGTACGCCGATGCGCTCGGACCGATCGCCTACATTATTAAAGCTCGCATTCAGCTGCTTCGCGACATGGGCGCGGCAATCTCGCCGTTCAACTCATTCCTGCTGCTCCAAGGCGTTGAGACGCTCCATCTTCGCATGCAGCGGCACAGCGAGAATGCACTTGCTGTCGCCAGATTCCTGCAATCGCATCCGGCTGTCGCCAGCGTATCGTACCCAGGCCTGGAAGGTCACCCTTCGTATGAGAAGGCGAAGAAATATATGCCGAATGGCCAAGGAGCCATTCTCACCTTCGAAATCAAGGGCGGAATCGATGCCGGCAAGAAGCTGATCAACTCGGTGAAGCTGTTCTCGCACCTGGCGAATGTCGGCGATTCGAAGTCGCTCATTATTCATCCGGCTTCGACGACCCATTCCCAGCTTGAAGGCGCTGAGCTGCTGTCTACTGGGGTAACCCCGGGTATGGTTCGCCTGTCAGTCGGGACCGAATCGGCGGCGGATATAATCGCCGACCTCGAGCAGGCACTCTCGGCAAGCCAAGGCTAAGGCGAGAGCGAGCGATGCGCAAGGACTGGGACACCTACTTTATGGATATCGCCTTTATGGCCGCGACGCGGTCGCAGTGCAGCCGCCGCAAAGTAGGCGCTGTGCTCGTGCAGGGCAAGAAGCTGCTCGGCACCGCATATAACGGTGCGCCTATGGGTGTTGAGGATTGCTCCGAGGCGGGCTGTATGCTGGTTGAGGAGTTTGAAGTCAAGCTGCTGGAAGGTCAGGAGCAGCTCGTTCGCAAGCAGCGCTGCGTTCGAACGATCCATGCGGAGCAAAATTTGCTGCTGTTTACCGATCGCAGCGACCGGGAAGGCTCCACCGTATACGTCACCGACCAGCCATGCTGGACATGCGCCAACATGCTGGCCAACAGCGGCGTCAAGGAAATCGTATACGTACGTCCTTACCAGAAGGACAGCGACAAGGTCGAGCAGCTCATGCTCAAGCGCGGGCTTTTGTTTCGCCGTTTAGACGTTTATACGCCGCCGCCTGGAACGGTGGATGGTCCAATCGTATCCTAAGCAACAGGGGAGCACCCTGCCGAATCGTCCGAACAAGGACGGTTGGCAGGGTGTTTTTTTTCGGAGGAGGGAGGATGTAGCTTGCGCAGGCCGATTGTTTATATGGCGGTCGCATGGGTCGCGGGGACGTGTCTGTACGGCACGCTGGAACCGGAAATTCGACCGGCCATTCTGGCGGCTGCTGCAGCACTTATCCTTTGTGCGGGCGTATGGAGCGGCTGGACGGTTCGCGGCTCTGCATCGTTGGCCGTTGTGCTGCTGCTCGGCGCTTCCTATTTCGCCTGGTTTGACGGAGTCAATACGAGCCGGCTGCCGCCGGAGCAGACCGATTATGCCGGGCTTGTCACCATCAGTAATCCGCCGGCAATAGACGGGGATCGACTGATGTTCGATGCTCGGCTGGAAGCTGCTGCGCAGGAGAAGGTGCGTGTCTTTGTAAGGCTGGAGAGCGAACAAGAGCAACTGGCTGCTGGAAGCCTAAGACGGGGAGACGTCCTGCTGCTGCGAGGCGAGCTGCGCCGTCCGGCTCCGGCGGGCAACTTCGGCGGCTTCGACTACGCCGATTATTTGAAGCGCCAGCACATCCACTTCCAGCTTCAGGTTCGTGGATTGGAGGCTTCTGCAGAGCGGAAGGGGAAGTCCAGCGCGTCGGGAATCACAGTGCTGCGTCTCGCAGATTCGGTGCGTGCCGAGCTGGCAGCACGTATCCATCGCATCTATCCGCAGCCTCTCCACAGCGGATATATGAAAGGCCTGCTGATCGGCGATCGGACGGAGCTGGATCCGGAGCAGTTCCGGCAATTTTCTGCAGTAGGCATGACTCATGTATTGGCTATAAGCGGGCTTCACGTCGGCATTCTAATTGCGTCATTGCTGGGGCTGCTCCGCCTTATCCGGCTTACGAACGAAACAGCCATTTTGATCGTGATGCTGCTCATTCCTTTCTATGTCGTGCTGACGGGCGCTGCTCCATCCGTGGTGCGGGCCGGTCTGATGGCACTGATCGGCCTATATGCACTGCGGCGAGGCTATATGAAGGACGCGCTGCATCTGGCAGCCGCAGCCGCAATCGCGATGCTTCTCTGGAATCCGTATTATTGTTGGGACGTCGGGTTCCAGCTGTCTTTTCTGACGACATGCGGTTTGATCCTGCTCGTGCCGAAGGTCGATCTGCTGCTGCCGATCCGCAATCGATGGCTTCGCGGCGCTGCGGCGGTGGCGCTGACGGCTCAGCTCGTATCCTTACCGGTGACGGTGTATTATTTTAACCAATTTCATCTGCTCTCGGGCTTAATCAATTTGGTTCTCGTACCGGTCATTTCCACCCTTGTATTGCCTGCCGGATTGGCCGCGCTTCTGATTTCGTATGTATCCGAGACGCTTGCGGGGTGGGTGGCTGTTCCGATCATGCAGCTGAATCATTTCGTTAATGTGTGCATCGAATGGACGGCGAGTATGTCTGAACTGCGTATCATTTGGGCCAAGCCGCCGCTTTGGTGGGTGCTGGCTTATTATGTGGTGCTATGGGGATTGCTGCAGGCGTTCGCAGCCGAGTCGGAATGGAGACGGATTCTACTTAGTGGGAGCCGTATTCCGAATATCGCACGCAATATCGGTCCCTCCTGTCGCGTGATCGGTTTGGCTTGTCTCGCGGCGTTGCTCTTGCTGCTCATTCACGGCTACAATCCCGAACGCTTCGACCGGACGGCGCTTGTCTCGTTCCTCGATGTCGGTCAGGGCGACAGCGCCTTCATTCGTACGCCGTCAGGGGTTACGATGCTCGTGGATGGCGGTGGTACGATGCAGCTCGGCAAGCCGGGTCAAGAGTGGCGCCAACGGCGCAAGCCCTACGAGGTGGGACGTAGTACCCTGGTGCCGCTGCTGAAGCAAAGAGGGGTGAGGCATATCGATTATGTCGTCCTGTCACACCTGGACCATGACCATATCGGCGGCCTCCAGGCGGTGTTCGACGAAATATCAGTCGGAGCCATTCTGTTCAATGGTACGGTTCGGCGGAACGAGAATGCGGAGAAGCTGCTGCGCATGGCGCTGGTCAAGCGGATACCGCTGAGAGCTGTTCGAACCGGAGAAACGTTGACGCTGGACGGCAAGGCAACGCTCTCGATCATTCACCCTGACGCCGATTCAGGTATAACCGAAGTGGCGAAGCAAAACAACCATTCCATCGTCATGCTGCTTCGGCTTTATGAATCAAACTTGCTGTTTACGGGTGATATTGAGCGGGAAGCGGAGCTTGGCATTGTGGAGCAGCAAATGAGCAAGGGGCTCGGAAGAAGGGTCCGTACGGTTGATGTCATGAAGGTCGCCCATCACGGGAGCAAAACCTCGACGACCGCCGAATGGCTGGAAGCCTGGCGGCCGCGGATGTCGGTTATTTCCGCAGGCAGATCCAATCTGTACGGTCATCCGAATCCTGGCGTATTGGAGCGGCTGCACAGCTTCGGTTCGGCGGTGGTACGCACCGACCTTCACGGAGAAGTGCAGCTGCGAATTACAACGACCGGCGTATCCGTTCGCACCAAGCTTGGAGCTGCCAATACTCACCGCGAGTAACGGTGCTTCCTGCAAGCCATCCTATAAGGGCATCATTCATCCTACTTGTACAGGAGACTGACATCCATGAGCTTTTTCAATCTGTTTGACGAAGAAGAGACACGTGTTACCCGTCGCGCACCGGAAGCAGACACTGAATTTGCAGCTGAAGATGAGGCGACGCTGCGCCTCCGTGAGGAAGAGCTGGACGTTCACAAAAGCCGTGTAGCGACCGGTGAGGTTGTCCTTCACAAGGACATCGTTGAACAGGAAAAGACCGTTACGGTTCCGGTTGCGCATGACGAGGTCGTCATTGAGCGCCGCGCGGTAGCAGGAACACCGTCCGACGAACCGATCCGCGAAGAAGCGGCAATCCGCATTCCGGTGACAGCCGAGCGCGTATCCGTGGACAAGCATACGGTTGTGCGTGAAGAAATAACGGCGCGCAAGCAAGAGGTGCAGGGTACTGAGGAAGTTCGGGATACGCTGCTCAAGGAAGTGGCGCACATCGATACAGACGGCAATGCGGCTGTAACCGATGTAGATAATTTGCGGTAATAACGTTCCGACATGAGGGTAAGCCCACTCTGTGGGCTTAATCCTTATTGTTGGTTTTATTTTGCATAGAGAGGATGATTCTCAATGGCTATTCGTATGGCGATCGGCGCTCTTACGGGAGCGGGAATCGGCTGGTTATTATTTTGGGCAATACCAGGCATTGGATTTGCGCTGCCTGTAATCGGAGGTTTTCTCATTGGCGGCGCACTTGGATCAGCATCGGTGCTTCCAGGCAAAACGGCTCCTATGAAGGATGTGGATTCGGACAGACACAAAGCCATGAATGTACGCGAGGAAGTGCTCGACATCCGGAAGGAGCAAATCAAGACGGGCGAGGTTACGGTTCGTACGGAAGTGACCGAGGAGCAGCAAACGATCCAGGTATCGGTCAAGCGGCAAGAGGTCGTTATTGAATTCCATGATGAACAGACTGGAGAAAACCGAGCTCCGATCCGGATTCCGGTGAAGGAAGAGCGGGTTGAAGTTGTGAAAATCCCAGTTGATCTGGAAAAGGTAGACGTGAAAAAACGGAGCGTGGAGCGATTGATCCCGGTGACAGAAGCAGTACAGAAGGAAGTTGCCCGTGTGGAGGTTGAAGGAGCTGCCATCTACAGGGAAGAACCGCCGCAAGAGAATACCGACAACAGGTTATAGCGGCAAAATAGACACGCTTCTGGTACAATAGGAGCTAGTCCATCTAAGGCGGGGAGCTCCTTGATTACATATCGTTCGCTTGTACAGAAATTGGCGCAAAACTATTTGATCGGTTCCCTCCTCGCCGTGCTCGGAGTCGGCGGTGTCCTTGTATTTTCTACCTTGCAGATTTCAAGCGGCGAGATGGCTTATTTGGTCGTTGTGCTCCTTGTCTCGATCGCCACCATGTTTACGCTGGAATTTCTCGTATTTCGAAAACATATCCGACCTATTCGAGTGTTGCTAGAGCATAGTCGGCCGCCTTTCCCACACATTCATGAAGCGTACCTGACAGCTCACCAATTTCCGGTGCTCTCGGTTAGACGTATTTTCGGACCTCATTTGCTGGGACTGTCGATTCCCGCTATTTTGCTGACGTGGCTGGGCCTGCAGCTTGAGTGGCTTACGTTTCCGGCGTATTATATTTGGCTTGCATTCGGGGGAGCGATATTGATTGCAAGCATGCATGCCATGGTTGAATTTTTTCTGACTTCATCCGCGCTGCGTCCCGTTCAGGAATATTCCCGGAGCTTGGCGATGCAGCTATACGGCGAAGAGCTCTCGCTGGAAGGGCGCGTCATCGTGTCGGTGCGGGTCAAATTTATGCTGAGCGCTTTTTTAATCGGAACCTTCCCGCTGTTTCTGTTCAGCCTTGCTTCCCAGATTCGCTTATCCGAAGCGGCAAGTGAGCTTATGGCCGACTACTGGCAATGGGCAATCGTGATCCTGCTCATCAGCATCGGGTTTTCGGCCCTTGGGGCATGGCTGCTTGCCCGCGATGTACAGGAGCCGATCGGGCAGCTGCAATCCGCGATGGCGCTGGTACAGCAAGGGAAGCTGAATACAGCAGCCAACGATCAGTACTCGGATGAATTTGCGAGACTGGTTGCTGGCTTCAACCATATGGTGAAGGGGCTTCAGGAGCGCGACCGGATGAACTCCCTGCTGCTGGAAAGCTATTTTGCCACGCTTGCGGCGGCGCTTGATGCAAGAGACTCGTATACGGCGGGTCATTCGCAGCGTGTAGCTGGCTTTTCGGTCATGATCGGCGAGCTATCAGGGATGGGCACACAGCAGCTGGACTTGTTAAAGAAAACCGCACTGCTTCATGATATCGGTAAAATTGGGGTGCGGGACGATGTTTTGCTGAAGGAGAGCCGTCTCACCGAGGAACAATTCGAGCAAATTAAACAGCATCCGGTGCTCGGGGAACGAATTTTGAAGCAGGTTGAGCCTTCGGAGGCGTTCGAGGCGTATTTGCCCGGAGTTCGCTCGCATCATGAGCGTTATGACGGGAATGGGTATCCGGACGGGCTTGCCGGAGAAGCGATTCCTCCATTCGGGAGGATTATTGCCGTTGCCGATGCGTTCGATGCGATGACGTCCGACCGTCCCTATCGCAAAGGGATGGAGCTCGAGCGGGCGTTGTCCATATTGGAAGAGGGAAAAGGGACGCAATGGGACCCTGTGTATGCGGAGCTATTCATTCAGGCGATGAGAAGGAACCAGGCAGGCCCACAGCGTGAGCCTGCCGGAAGCTATGGCTGAACGGTCGGAGGTTCGGGATCGCCGTCATATACACCGACGTGTCCGATATCCGGTGTACGCCGAGCGTTCAGGGAATCTCGTTCGACTGCCGCGCTGATATCAAGCAGCTCGCCATTCAGCTCGCTGAGCGCATCGGTACAGTCGCCGCACAGCTCGAACAGACGCTTTGCCTCCGCGGCTTCCGGGTTGATGCGCTGCTGCTCGTCGTCGGCTGCAGCCTCAAAGCCTTCCTTGCCGGCGCCAAGCGCCTTGCGGTACTGCTCAGCGCAGCGGCTTTGCAGGCTTTCGATGCGTCTCGTTGCATCGGCCAGCTGGGCGCGAGCGATCGTCAGGCGCTCGCGAATTTGCTCCGTACGGTTTCGGTCCGCTTCTCCGGCTTCCGCCGCGAGTGCGGGCATCCATTCGATTAACGTCCGCAGCTGACCGAGCATTTCGCTGTAATCCGCCGCAACGGGGTCGTGCTGCAGCTGCTCCAGCTGCTTTTGCAAGAGCCACAAATCGGTAACAATCATCGAGTTCAAAGAAGGTCCCTCCAGTTTGCGAATATCGGTAGTTTGCCGCATGGGATCGGCTTCTATACGAATCGACATCTTTCTGCTAAGATCAATGGGGACTTTCGCACGAGCTGCAACCTTTATCCATGACGACACGTCTATTATGGTGCATGAGAGGGGGATCCTTACAAGTGGTGGACCTTGAGGTGATAAAAGCCGCGCAGTCGGGCGATCGCGACGCTCTGATATCGATTCTGCGCGACATTGAACACCACGTGTACCGTACGGCCTTCTATATTTTAAATAACGAGCAGGACGCTGCCGATGCGGCACAGGAAGCGCTGATCCGCATTTATACGAAAATTAATTCTTATGAAGAGAAAGCGCTATTTAAAACGTGGGTGCAGCGAATCGTGACCAATATATGCATCGACAAGTTCAGGCGAACGAAGCCGTCCGTGTCGATCGAAGAGCATAATATGGTGTTCCGTGAAGAGCGGGATGTCGAGGATGAAGTGATGAAGGGTTATCTCGCCCAGGATATACGGGAAGCGATCGAACAGCTGCCCGAACACCATCGTGCGGTTGTTGTGCTTCGATACTTGCAGGATTTTTCCTACAATGAAATCGCGGAATCGCTCGATTTGCCGCTGAACACGGTCAAGTCGTATCTGTTCCGAGCCAGGCAGCAGCTGCAAAGCTTACTCCAGGATTATCAGAAAGGTGGTGTTCGGGGATGACGTGCCATGAGGTGATGGATCTAATGCAGAGAGACCTTGACGGGGATCTCGGAGAAGAAGAATACGACCGCATGCTGGCGCACCTTGCCGGCTGCGAGGAATGCGCCGATATGTACAAGCGGCTTCAGCAGCTGCATCTGGATCTGGCCAGCCTGCCGAAGGTGACGCCGACCTACTCGCTCGTCGACGCGATTCTGCCGAAGCTGGCGGATTTGGACGGCGCCGTCGCCCCGGAAGCGGCAAGCGTCGCAGCACCTGAAGTGAGGCCGACAGCAGTCAGACGCAGCACGCTGTGGCTGCGATGGGCCGGCGGTGCAGCGGCCGCATGCGTCGCAGCGCTCGTGCTGTGGCAGACCGGCATGCCGGAGAAGCTGCAGCAGGCTGACAGCCTGCTCAGCAACACCGCGAGGAAAGAATCGGCTGCTGCCGGCACCAGTGCGCCGGCTTCCTCGCCGGAATCGGCGATGAGAGCCAAGATGATGGATCAAGCCGGAGCAGGGGACATGCTCACGTATATGACCTCAGCTCCGAAGGGCTCCGCCGATCAAGCGGATGTTCGCGCGAAGACGTCGGAGGCGCCTGCAGTCGGTTCCGGGCAAGGGCAAGCAGCGGCGGGTCAGCAAGCACCTTCGTCCACCGCCCCTCCAGTCTCGGCCGGCACGCCAAGTCCTGCGCCTACGCTAACGACGCCGCCGCGGACGGAGCAGCCGGCTGTCGTACGGCCGCCGGTTGCTGTGCCTGAACAGCCGGCCAAGACGGAGAGCGGTGCGCCTGATATGGGAATGATGGTGATGCCGCCGCAGGAATCCAGCTCCTCCTCGGACGGCGGATTGCTGATGGCGCCAGTTCAGGCCGTCTCCAAGGGGGATGCGTCGAAGTCGGCGCCGCAGCTGCCCTCTAAGGGCATCTCCTTCGATGCGGCGATCATTGCCGCCCAGGAGATTGACTCGCCGAACGGCACCTTGACTGCACTCATCAAGAGCAGCGGCGACAAGCGTTACGTGGCGATTGTAGCATCCTCCGGCGGAAGTGTTCGCTTTGACGGCGGAGCCCGCTTTCAGCCGACGGATACGATTGTGCTCGGAAGGTGGGAAAGCGAGACGGTGTTCCGCTATTCGGTGCGGTCCGGCGGCACGGAGACGGCGCGGACGTATTCCATCGATGTGCGGACTGGCCGCGAGACGGAAGTCAGGTCATGATATTTTTTGCGATAGGCTGCACATTGGCGGGGCCTGTTGCGTATGTTAGAGTAGCAAGAGTGATCGGAATATCCGGAGCATTGCACGTATGATCATTCGGAAGCCGGAGTTTCTAGGGCTCCGTTTCCGATTGTTTATATAGATGTGATGGAACGAAGGGGCTCGCGTTCGCATGTCATGGACGCGGGTCTCTTTGTTGTATCCGGGTGGTCCGCGAGGTATGATAGAGTACATAGTGGAAACGATGGACGGGAGCGGGAGAAACGAATGAATTACAAGCAGGCGGCGAGGGAGATCGCGACCGGTACGATCCGGCCGCTCTATGTGTGTTATGGACCCGAGCGTTTTCTGATGCAGGAATTTATCGATTTTATGATCGAGCGGATTGTCGAAGAAGGGACGCGTGACTTTGCGATTAGCCGTTTCGATCTGTCGGAGACAAGTCTGGAGGCTGTACTTGAGGATGCAGAGACTCCCGCGTTTCTCGCGCCGACCAAGCTTGTCATTGCCAAAGACGCGGCGTTTCTGACGGCGGCCAAGGAAGGCAAGCTTGAGCATAAGCCGGAGGGACTGATGGCGTATGTGAAATCGCCTGCGCCGCATTCCGTCGTTGTGCTTACCGTTCAGTCGGACAAGCTCGACGAACGCAAGAAGGTCGTCAAGCAGCTGAAGGATGCCGACCTGCTGATCCCCTTCACATCCATGACTGTAGAAGAGCTGCAGCAGTGGGTTCGCAAGCGGGCCGACAAGCTCGGCTCGCCCATCGAGCCGGCTGCCGTCGCAGCGCTGCTGCAGATTGCCGGTACGGACCTGCAGATGCTGTCGGCTGAGCTGGAGAAGTGCTCGCTGTACGCCGGGAAGGGGGAGCCGATTACGGCTGCTTCCGTAGAGCGTCTCGTATCGCGTACGACGGAGCAGGACGTCTTTATGCTGGTGGAGGATATCATCAAGCGCAGAACGGACCGCGCCCTGACCTCTCTGGCAGAGCTGCTGAAGCGCAAGGAGGAGCCGATCCGCATCCTGCTACTTATTGCGACGCAAATTCGGCTCATTGCGATGGCGAAGCAGCTGGGCAAACTCGGGTATTCACAGCAGCAGATCGCCGGGCATATCGGCGTGCATCCGTACCGCGTCAAGCTGGCGCTGGAGCAAGGAGGAGGGTATTCCGAAGCGAAGCTGCGGCAGCTGCTCGGCGAGATGGCGGAGCTCGATTACCGGATGAAGACGGGGCAGGTGGACAAGGTGTTTGGGCTTGAGCTGCTACTGCTCCGAATGGGCGGCTTATAGAGGCTGTCGATCAATGGTGGATAGATTCGAAACATCGTGATGTGATGTGTACGAAATTTCACACAAATTCTAAGCAACAAGAGGGCATATGCCGTGCTTTATACGATTTGTCATACAAATCCGAGCTGATTTACTCCGAAAACATGGGATTTGTACGACGTTTCGTACAAAAGGGGCGTATATGGCAGTCCTAACATCCTTTCTATACGATGTTTCATACAAGTGTTACTTTGTCCGCAGTTAATCGACAGCCACTTATAGAAAACAACAAAGAAGCCGACGGCACATGGCCGTCGGCTTCTTGGCGCTAAGCGTTCATTACGCCTGCAGTTCGTTGATTTTCTTGGCCAGGCGGGACTTCTTGCGCGCTGCAAGGTTCTTATGGATCAGACCCTTCGTTACGGCCTTGTCCAGCTTCTTCATCGCCAGCTGATAAGCATCAGCGGCTTTGCTTGCATCGTTATGTGTAATCGCAGCTTCTACTGCTTTCACGGAAGTGCGAAGAGCGGACTTCTGGGAAGCGTTGCGAAGACGAGCTTTCTCGCTAGTCTTGGCGCGTTTAATTGCGGATTTAATGTTCGGCACCCGGTTCACCTCCTTAACAAGATGCGGCGTCTCTACGTACTCCAGCAAGACAACCGATCATGGCGTTTCCGTCTAAAAGTCAACTTTTCATATCATATCATGCGATCGTTCGTTTTGCAAGGTATTGTATAAGATTATCGGGAGAGCCGCAAACTGTTTTGTAGGGTTCATTTTTTTACGGGAAAGGATGGCTGCATCATGATGGATTTATCCGGCTATTCAGTTCGAACAGACCTCGCGCTGGAGGCGAGGGAGCTGGCGGGACCGCGCTTTGCAGGCAATATCCCGGGGGTAACCGTTCATATGGACGAGGACGACGAGATTCGGGTGACGGTGATGGACATCGAGACGGAGGAAGGCTCGCGCGCAATCGGTAAGCTGCAGGGACATTACGTTACGCTGGAGGTACCGGGGCTGAGGCAAAAGGACTCTCAGCTGCAGGACAGGGTGGCGACGAAGCTGGCGCAGCACTTTGAACGGTTTCTGGAGAAGCTCGGCATTCCGAAGCATGCACGCATTCTCATCATTGGGCTGGGGAACTGGAATGTGACGCCGGATGCGCTCGGTCCGCTGGTTGTGGAGAACGTGATGGTGACGCGTCATTATTTTGAGCTGATGCCTGATCAGGTTGCTCCGGGCTATCGTCCGGTCAGCGCGGTTGCGCCGGGTGTGCTCGGCATCACTGGCATCGAGACGAGCGATATTGTACAGGGAATTGTACAGCAATCGCAGCCGGATCTCGTCATCGCCGTCGATGCGCTCGCTTCGAAAGCGCTGGAGCGCGTCAATACAACGATTCAAATCGCCGATACGGGTATTCACCCGGGTTCGGGGATCGGCAACAAGCGCAAGGGCTTGACACGGCAAACGCTCGGCGTTCCTGTAATTGCGATCGGCGTGCCTACGGTCGTCTACGCTTCGACCATTGTCAGCAGCGCATTCGATATGAGGAGAAGCCATTTTGCCGAACAGACGCAAAATACGGCGCAAATTTTAGGGCTCATCGATTCCATGGAAGAACAAGAACGGCTGGGGCTTGTGAAGGAAGTGCTGAACCCGCTGGGGCATGACCTGCTTGTCACTCCAAAGGAAATTGACCAGTTTATCGAGGATATCGCCAATATTATCGCCAGCGGCTTGAATGCGGCGCTGCATGAAGCGGTGGATACCCACAATGTAGCCGCCTATACGCACTAGAAGGAATGAAGCCCCGGGTTGCTCGTCTGAAAAGACGAGACTAACGCCGAGGCTTTTTTGAATTTGTCAGAAGTCCAGCAGTTGGGATAACGTCACGAATTCAAAGCCTCGCTCGATCAGATCTGGCAGGATGCGATCTAGCGCTTCGGCGGTATGAGAGCGGCCGGTTACGCGGTCATGAAACAAAACGATATCGCCCTCGCGCGACTGCTTGCCAACTCTTCTTGCGATCACGCCGGCCGGGGGCGCATCCCAATCCTC
>JBEPYM010000106.1:0-12475 GCA_041641375.1 Paenibacillus sp. | reverse complement strand
AGCATGCCGGCTACGAGCTGGCGAGCACACATCATGGAAGCCTGTCCCGGGAGAAGCGACTCGAGGTGGAGCGGCTGCTGAAGGAAGGCAGGCTGAAAGCGCTGGTCGCCACCTCCTCGCTGGAGCTCGGCATTGACGTCGGGCATGTTGACCTGGTCATTCAGGTCGACCCTCCCTTCGATGCGGCCTCCGGCATTCAGCGCATTGGACGGGCGGGCCATTCGGTCGGTGAGCCGAGCCGTGGCATCATCATCGTTCGTGATCGGGGCTCCTTGCCCGCGGCTGCCGTTCTCGGTCAAGCTATCGCGAGACGGGAGATCGAGGCGATCCGGATTCCGCAGCAGCCGCTGGATGTACTGTCTCAGCATATCGTCGCGATGGTGGCGGCGGAAGATTGGAGCGTCGAGGCGCTGCACCTTTTTTTGCAAGGTAGCGATTCGTACCGGGGCTTTCCCAAGGAGCGGCTGCTGGCAACGCTTGAGGTGCTGTCAGGCAAATATCCGTTCGCTCGTCCGCTGCTCGACTGGGATCGCGGCACCGGCAGGCTGACGAGACGCAGCGGCACCGGCGCAGCCGCCGTTATCGGCGCCGGCACCATCCCGCAAAGCTCAGCCTACCCGGTCCATCACGCCGACAGCCGGTCTCATCTGGGAGAGCTTGACGAGGAATTCGTCCACGAGAGCCGGATCGGGGACGTCTTCCAACTCGGCACAAGCTCGTGGATGATCCGCAGCATCGAGCGCGACCGAATCTACGTGTCCGAGGCTGTCAATCGGATGAGCGAAATTCCGTTCTGGCGCAATGAATCCGGAGGCCGCTCGTACGAGCTTGGAGAGAAGATTGGGCAGCTGCTGGAGCAGCTGGAGGCTCGGCTGGTGCATGAGCGGGAAGGCTCGCTGACGGAGCTGGACATTGCGCAATGGTTAGGCGAAGAGTATCGCCTCGACGCGCTTGCAGCGGGACAGCTGATTCAGTATGTCCGCTCTCAGCTGGCGGCAAGCGCAGTGCCGACTCACCGCCGTATCGTCGTAGAGCGGTATAAGGACCTGCTGAATCAGACGCATCTCGTCGTACATACCCATTGGGGACGGCGGCTTAACCGTACCTGGCTGCTCGCGATCGAAAGACAGTTCGGGAAGCTGCTGCCCTACAAGCTTTACGGCAACGCCAAGGATCAGGGTATTGAACTGATCCTGCCGAATTGGGATGAATCATGGATGCAGGCGCTGCATCATGTAAGCTCGTCAAGCCTCGAGGAGCTGCTTGCCGAGGGGCTGCCCGGCTCCCCGCTGCTGTCGGTGTCCTTCCGCAGAATTGCCGAAACTTCTCTGCTGCTCTCGCGAAGCTTTACGAGAGTGCCGCTTTGGCAGAAGAGACTGCGCAGCGCCGAGTTGCTGAGAGATTCGTTGCCTTACGCAGAGCAGTTTCCATTCTTGCAGGAGGCGGTGCGCGAATGCATGACGCACTATTTGGATGCGGACCGGCTAAACGGGCTGCTCGACGAGCTGGCTAGCGGTCGGCTGGAGCTGGTCATGCGGGAGATGCCGCATCCTTCGCCGCTAGCCTCCCAGTTTATCTCGGATTATGTGAATATGCAGATGTATGAGGGAGACGGGCTTGATCCGTCCGTGCAGCTCCAGCTTCTGCAATCGAACAAGGCTTGGATCGGCGAGCTGTTCGGCGCGGAACGGCTGAAGCAGGCGCTCGCCGCTGCAGTCGCCGAAGCCGAACACGAGCTGCCAGCCAGCGAAGCTTCCCCGGAAGCCGGGAATGAGCCGGGCGATGTCATTCGGCTGCTCAAGCAGCGCGGTGACTTGTCACTGGAGGAGCTGTCGCGATGGGGCGGCGAATCGGTGGAGGAGCGTCTCGTTGAGCTGGAACGATCGGGACGGCTTGAATCACGTCTATTCGGGAACGAGCGGCGCTGGATCTGCAGCGATGAACGCGTGGAATACGACGCTTTTCCGTCTGCAGCGTCGGCTGTAGCGCTAATCGCCGGGCGATTCGCGGATCACCGTCTGTCGTTCACTGAGCAGGAGCTCGCATCACGTTACCCGGAGCTCAGACCTGTTCAAACAACAGCGGTCATTGAGATGCTGCTCGAGCAGGAGCTGATTGAGCATGCGCCATTCGCCGTCTCGAAGGAGGAGCGGCTCTGGTGCAGCCGCAAGGTAGCGGCCCGGCTCATCCGGAGGACAATCGAGCAGGCGCGGCGGCAGGCTGAGCCCGCCGAGCCGATGCGGTGGTGCGGGCATATCGCGCAGATGCAGTACGTACTCCCGGGTACGCAGCTGCATGGCGAGGAAGGACTGCTTGCCGTCATCACGCGGCTGCAGGGCCTCTATTTGCCTGTATCGATCTGGGAATCAATCGTATTTCCAACCCGTGTTGCCGGCTATCGCAAGGACGATCTGGATCGGCTGTGCGCGTCCGGAGAAATTGTATGGCTCGGCCGGAAAGAGCCGGGAGAGAAGGAAGGCAAGATCGCGTGGTTTCTCGCTGGCTCCAAGCCGTTGTTTTCGCCTTTTGTAAGGAGAAGCAAGGCGATGGAGTCGGGTTCAGTCAATCCTGAGCTGCTGCAGCGGCTTCGGACATCCGGAGCGACCTTCCTGACGAAGCTAAGCCGCGACACCGGCAAGCTTCCCTCCGAGCTGTACGACGAGCTGCTTCAGCTCGTCTGGGAAGGCAGCGTCTCAAATGATCAGTTCACGCCGCTGCGGGTGCTGACGACCTCTAAGCAAAGCGGCGCCGGATTCGCCAAGCTCGGCTCCGGCCAAGGCCGCTGGTATTGGACGGGTTCGCTGCTCGACGGAGAACTGCAATCGCCGGATTCGGGAATTGAGACATCAGCCGTCAGCTGGATTCATCATTTGCTGCAAAGCTATGGGATTCTGACTAAGGAGCTGGCGTCCGCTCATATGCCGTTCGATTGGGATTCGCTGCTGCCGATGTGCCGGAAGCTGGAAGAATGGGGGGCCGTCACGCGAGGCATGTTTTGGCGGGGGCATACGACGCTTCAATTTACGAGCCGTGAAGCGGCGGATCACATTCGACGTCCGCTTGGCGCGGCGTCATCCTTGACTCTGCTCGCTTCCGTGGACCCCGCCAATCCGTTCGGTCTTGTGTCGGGTTGGCCGCCGCTTGAAGCTGGAGCTTCCTTTGCCCGCAAGCCGGGTAATTATTTGGCGATGCGTGGAGGCGATTGGCTCTATTGGATTGAAGGCAATGGCCGAAGAATCTTCGAGGTGTCCGGCGGCGGGGCTGCCGGAGGGAGTGAACCTGAGCTGGTCAAGAAGATGCTTCGCCTGCTGCTGCAACGGAACGGCGCAGCCAAAGTGAAGATCGAATGGTGGAACGGTGTACCCGCCGAGCAAAGTGAAGGCGCCGCCCTCCTGCGCCCGCTCGGAGCGGAGCGAGACAACAAGTCGCTCGTATTGTGGAAGCATCAACTCTGATCATCCATGTTCACCCGAACGATTGAATTTCCGAGAAACGAGCCAATTAGCGACGCACCTGCAACGTGGGCAGCGCATCCCACTGCGTATATCCTTAACGCATAGAAGAACCGAACTCGGTACAAGCTGAATAGCTTCGCAATAATTATTGCAAGCGCATGACACCTCAGCCGCTGGTAACAAAATGCTACCATTCCCCTTGCAATTCGACGAATTAACATGTATTAGGGAGCAAAATGCTACCTAATTCGAAATGTAAGCTGACTGTAAACGCTTAGACCAAACCGTTGGTAACAAAATGAGGCTGTCGAGCAATTGTGGATAGATTCGAAACATCGTGATGTGTACGAAATTTCACACAACTTTTAAGCAACTAGAGGACATATACCGTGCTTTATACGATTTGTCATACAAATCCGAGCTGATTTACTCCGATAACATGGGATTTGTACGACGTTTCGTATAAAAGGGGCAGGTATGGCAGTTCTAACATCCTTTTTGTACGATGTTTCATACAAGTGTTACTTTTCCACAGTTAATCGACAGCCTCAAAATGCTACCACTCCTCCCGCAAAATCGATGAAAAACCATGGAATAGGAGCATTTTGCTACTTACTCCTTACATCGAGTCGAGAACTGCTTGCTCTCCTGAACGCGGAACAGGCCATCCTCGTTCGGATGGCCCCAATACCGCCAGCGCTCGCTTCGAATATGCGGAGGGAGCGCCTGCCCAACGCTCGCACAACACCGCCTAGCCCTGGCTCCGCTCCCCATAGCGACGCACACGCAGCAGCGCCTGCTCGCGGTGACCCATAAACCGCTCAATCTCGCACAGGCGGGCGGCGTATTCGCCGATCATTGCGCTCGCTTCCGGCGTGCAGCGCTGATACGTGCACGTCTTCAGGAACTTGCCCACCCAGAGTCCGCCTGTATATCGGGCTGCGCCCTTCGTCGGCAGCGTATGGTTCGTGCCGATAACCTTGTCGCCGTAAGCGACATTCGTCTCCGGCCCGAGGAACAGCGCGCCATAGTTCGTAAGCCGCTCCAGGAAATACCCTGGATCCCGCGTCAGCACCTCGACATGCTCATATGCAAGGCGGTCGGCCTCCGCAAGCGCCTCTTCCTCGTCTCGAACTACGATCACGATGCCGTTGTCCTGCCACGCCACCCGCGCAATATCCGCCGTCGGAAGTGTCTCGAGCTGGCGCTCGATCTCGCGCAGCGTCTCCTGCGCAAGCGTCTCCGAGGTCGTGATCAGCGCTCCCGGCGAGGTCGGTCCGTGCTCAGCCTGCCCGAGAATATCGCAGGCAATCATCTCCGCATCGGCCGTCTCATCGGCGATGACGAGCGTCTCTGTCGGCCCCGCGAGCAGATCGATGCCTACCCGGCCGAACAGCTGACGCTTCGCTTCCGCCACATAAGCGTTACCTGGGCCGACCAGCATGTCGACCGGCGCGATCGTCTCCGTGCCAAGCGCCATCGCAGCAAGCGCCTGAACGCCGCCGAGAATATAGATTTCGTCGGCGCCGGCCATAACCATCGCGCAGACCGTCTCCAGCGGAATTTCCCCGTTGATCGGCGGCGTACATGCGATCACGCGCTGGACACCGGCGACCTTGGCGGTCAGGATGCTCATATGCGCCGACGCAACCATCGGGTACCGCCCTCCCGGCACGTAGCAGCCGACACTGTTCACCGCGATATTCCGGTGGCCGAGAAATACGCCCGGCAGCGTCTCCACCTCGACGTCCCTCAGCGCCTCGCGCTGCACCTGCGCGAAGCCGCGAATTTGCTGCTGGGCGAAGCGGATATCGTCCTTCGTCCGCTCCGCAACAGCTGCCATCACCTGCTGCAGCTGCTCCTCCGACAGCCGGAACGCCTCCGGCTCCCACCGGTCCAGCTTCGCGGAATATTCACGCACCGCTTCATCGCCGCGCTGCTGCACCTCGCGAATCATGCTCGCCACCGTCGCAGTGACCGCAGCCTGCTCCGTCTCGAGCTGCTCTGTACTTTTCCCTTGCTTGATATATTGAGCCATCCCCAACATCCTCCCGATCCTCTTATGCGTGCAAATAGATGCCGCAATACTCGTTCAGCTTGCTTACCCGAATACGCGTCTTATAAGCCCCATCGCCTGCCGCCACGCTTTCCAGCAGCTCCACGTCCCCGTCCGCCCACAGCGCGTTCAGCCGTAGCGGCCCCGAGCCCTCGGTTACGACCTCCACCTCAAGATCAGACAACGCAATGATCCCCTGTACCGGCCGCATCGGAGCGGAGGTCGTATTAATCAGGTGCAGCATATAGCTGCCTTCCTTGCCCCGCACCCGATTGAGCTGCATATGGACGCTCGACGGCGCATTGCTCCGCACCCGTCGACAGTCGCCCAATTGATGGGTGAGCGCATTCTCCAGAACCGTCCTGAAATCCGCATGTCCATGCATCCAGATGTTCCGATCCACGCCGTAAGGGAAATACACCGAAACTCCTGAGCCGAACGGATGCACAACACAAGTCGGAAACTCCGTCTCATAGCTGCGCAGCCACGCCCGCTCCGGCGACTGCGGATAAATTTGCGGCACATACGTAATCGGGCATTCCGCCCCCTCATGCGGCTTCACCAGCAAATTGATCCCCCAATTGGCAAGCAGCTTCGTCCGCTCAAAGCCGACCGTCATCGGATGACTCTCGCGAACATATTGGTAGCCGTACTGCGTGCAATCCTTCCTGATTCCAGTGAACGAGCAGCCAAACACATCCTGCAAGCCGAACTGCTTGCGAGCTGCTCCATCGGGATCGTACAGCGACGTTTCACCGGTAGCGATCAAGCGTCCGCCGCCCCGCACATAACCTCGAATACATTCAATCTCCTCGTCGGACAGACAGGCACCGTTCGGGATCACGAGACACTTCACCGAACGCAGCCGCTCCTCCGACAGCTCCTGATCGAGCAGGAATTCGTATTGGATGCGATTTGACACGAGCAGCTGCTCCAGGCCAATCAGGTGGGTAATATAAGCATCCTTGCTCCGATTGCCGTTGTTGAAAATGTTGTTGCTGTTGCGGGAGTAGTAGATGCTGACGTCCGCCGTCGGCAGCTGATCGTTCAGCAGCTCCTCATGCTCCCTCATGTACGCATAGATGTCCCGAATCAGATAGGCGTTCCGCCGATCGTATGTCGCGTCCGGATGCTGGCCGTTGAAGATGCAGTCCCACAGCGAGCCGCCCGCACTCGCCGCCTGCCACATCCAGATGCGGGTTTCCGGGACGGAGGAGGATACATAGCGCAGCTCGTTGTTCGTGCCCAGATGTCCGAACAGCATCACCGGCACCTTGTCCGGCTCCAGCCCCTTCAGAAACTTCATCAGCATCGACGGCGCGCTGAGCGGCTCATGGTTCGCCGTAAACAGCGGCGTTACGAGAAAGTCAAAATGATCCTTCACCTGATACAGATCGGAGCTGGTGCCCTTGTAATGATCATAGAACAATCCGAAAATCTCGGCGCAATATATTTTATCGTCGCCGTATCGCTTCACACGCTTTTTATACTGTTCAAGATGGAGATTCAATCCGCCGGCCTTCCATCTGCGGTATTCATCATAAGTCCGATCCAGGAAATCACCGCCGCGCGGCAGCTCCTTCCCCAGGTCCTTCCGGTACTGCTCCCTGCACAGCTCGCAATAGCAGATGCCGTTCTGAAAAGGCGCATTCTCCCAGACCCCGTCCACACCGTATCGTTCAAACAATAAATCGGAGAACCGGAATGCGTGCTCATTGCGGTAATAGCTCAAATAACATGGCGCATAAAGCGGATTCGGGATCGCGGACAGGTTCGCCCAATACATCGGCTCTCCATGCTCGTTCATGGCGAACCAATCAGGATGCAGATCGTACACCTTTTTGTCCACGCCCCGAAAATCGACCCGCACAATCACCTTGATGCCGCGGCGGTGACACGCCTCAGTCAAATCCTTCAGAATATCCTCGTCGGTCATAAACGGATTCGGGTTAGCCGTCTCCAGCTCATGGCGGAAAAAATCAAGAATGCCGCCGCCGTTGATGACGATACAATTGGCGTTCACTTCCTCCAAATAAGTGGCAACACTCTCCGCGTCGTATCCGACGACATCCGGCTCGCGAAGCACCGTCTGCACGATCCGCAGCTGCTTCTGATACCACATCCTGCTCTCAACCTGTCCCATCTGCTCCTGTACCCTCCCGAAACAACAAGGGCCGGGGGCGCGGACGCTCCCAACCCTCACCGCCATTATTTTTTACGAACCGAATCGTACCACTCGTTAACTTCCTTCGTAATTTCATCGCCGCCAGACGACTTCCACCGCTTGACGAAGTTGTCGAATTCATCGATCGGCAGATCGCCATATACGATTTTTGTGAAGGTTTGCGATTCATTCGTCATCAGGTTTTCCCAACGGGTAACCATCGTCTTCGTCGGTATCGAAATAAATTTATCCGGCATCGAATATTGCTTCGAGTCCACGTTCACCAGAATGCCCTGGTAGCGGAGCGGATCACCGAACAAGCTGTCCTTCACCTCGAAGTTGTTGCGAGGCTGCCCGCCGCGTGCCAGGTGACCGAACGACTCCATGGCGGAGGAAGGTACACGCGCACCTTCGAAGGCGATCGTATACTTCTGCGGAATGACACGGCCGCCAGGGATATCTGCGGCATTATAGCTCGCCTTGCCGTCCTTCAGCACATAATCGTAGCCTTCAGCGAATTGATACTTGAACTCATCGCTTTGCAGCAGCGCAAAGTTCTCGAACAGGTGATTCTGATAGACGAAGAAGGCTTCCGGATTTTTCGCGTTCTTGTTGATGAGCACAGCCCCTGAGAAGGTGCTCGTTCCGAGACGTCCTGCCTTGCCGTCCGGACCCTTCGGAATCGGGTATGCCTTCAGAGTCGCCGTCGGCACATTCTTCTGCACGTTGCGCAGCGGCGTACGGTCCATCCAGTACGGTCCAGGGACGATCCCCGCACGTCCAGCTACGAACAGCTCGGCGGCCTTGTTCTCGTCATAGAGTCCTGCTTCCTTCGGAATATAGCCCTTCTTCACCCATTCGCTCATCTTTTGCAGCGCTTGCTTGGAGCCCGGGTGAATGGAGCCGTAAGCAAGCTTGCCATCAACCTCATTCCACTGCTCCGGAATGGTGCCGTACGCTCCGAAGATGAAGCTAGCCGTATTTTGTGTCGAACGGAACGAGTCCTTCAGCGCCAGCGTAATGCCGTACGTGTCGTTTTTGCCGTTGCCGTCAGGATCTTGATTCGTAAACGCATCCATGATTTTCTCGAGATCGGCAAGCGTCTTCGGCTCTGGAAGCTTCAGCTTCTCCATCCAATCCTGACGAATCCACAGCACCGTATCATTGTTCCATGCATAGTCAGGAATCGGAATCGCATATGCGCCGTCCTTGCGCATGAACGGATACCACATGGTCGGATCCTCATTCACGGCTTTCTTATAGGTCGGGGACGCATATTTGTCCCACAGGCTTTTCACTTCCATGAATTGTCCGGAATCAATCAGATCGTTGGCAAGCTTGACATTATCGACGGCGATGACGTCCGGCATCGGCTCGTTCGCGGACAGCGCCAGACGTATGCGAGTCTCAAATGCCTTGTTTTGCGTGGAAGCGGACCACAAATATTTCAGATCAATACCAAGCCGTTCCTTCGCCCATTTGGTATGGACGTTATTCTCCATCGTTTCACCGTTTTTGAACGTGGTGGATGGTGTAATGCGCCCTACAGTCGACAGTGTGATCGGCGTTTCGTATTTACCCTTCGCAATTTGCTCCGCATATTTGTCGATCTCCTTATTCTTCCCCGCGCTGCCGGCATCTCCCGAGCCGGACGAGCCGGTCGAGCCGCCTCCGCAAGCGGTTACAAACAAGGTAGTAAACGCGACAAGTGCACAAGATGCCGTTCTCCAAGATACAGGCTGTCTCATATTCGTTCCCCCAGTCTCATTTTCAATCCATATATAGAAAGCTTTAGAAGCTGACTACCTATTCCTTGACCGCGCCAAGCACGATACCCTTCACGAAAAATCGCTGTAAAAGCGGGTACACGAGCAAAATGGGAAGCGCGCCGATAAAAATTTGCGAGGCTTTGACCGTACGGTCCGACATCATCTCCATATCTGCCGGGTCGATGCTCAGCGCCGTCAAATCCTGTTGAACGATAACCGTCTGCAGGAACGTCGACAGCGGATAATTTTCGAGCCGGGTCATATAGATCAATCCGTCAAACCAGGAATTCCAATGCCACACCATCGTAAAAAGCGATATCGTTGCGATCGCGGGCAGCGAGATCGGCAGGTAGATGCTGGTTACGGTGCGGAAGTGTCCCGCTCCATCCATATAAGCCGCTTCCTCCAGCGATTTGGGCACGCTGACCCGGAAGAAATTCATGAGCAGGATCATATTGAATACGTTGATTGCACCAGGCAGGATAAGCGCCCAGATCGTGTTGATCATGCCGAGCTTCTGGATCAAAATGTAGGTCGGCACAAGTCCCGCGTTAAGCAGCATGGTGAACACGAAAATCCACATATACAAGGTTCGGCCGCGAAACTCGGAGTTATCCTTCGATAGCGCATAAGCGGCCAGCACCATCAACGCCATGGACACGAGGGTACCCAGCACCGTTCGCTCAATTCCGTTGTACAGCGCGATCGAGAATTTCTCATTATCCAGCGTTTGCTTATACGCATCCATCGTAAAATCTTTCGGCCACAGCTTGACCAGGTTGGCCGTCGCCGCCGCGGGACCGCTGAAGGAAACGGCCAAAATATGGATCAACGGCGCGATGCACAGCAACGCCAGGAAGCCGATAAACAGCAGGTTGATGGCGGAGAACACCCGGTATTGCCAAGACATCAAATGCATTGCATTCACCTCGTTTCCTAGAAAATCCGATAATTGGCGTACTTGTACGCAAGCCGGTACGCAAGCATGATAAGTACAAAGCTGATGACGGATTTAAACATCCCGACTGCGGTGCCAAATCCGAAATCTCCGGCGATCAGGCCGACGCGGTAGACATACGTATCAATAATGTCCCCTTTTTCATACACCATCGGATTGTACAGATTGAAAATCTGGTCAAACCCGGCGTTCAGAATGTTCCCGAGCGACAGCGTCAGCACGACGATGCTGATCGGAATCATGCCAGGTATCGTAATATAAAGCGCCTGCTGGAATCGATTGCCCCCGTCGATCGTCGCTGCCTCATACAGGCTCGGATCGATACCGGATAAAGCAGCCAGGAAGATGATCGTTGAGAATCCGAAGTCCTTCCAGATATCACTGGCAACGATTGTAAATCGGAACCAATCTCCGTTGCCGAGGAAAAAGATCGGCTCGATGCCAAACAGCGATACGAGCATGTTGTTCACGAGTCCGCCGTCGGTGGAAAGCATATCGATCAGTATGCCGCCCAATATGACCCAGGAGAGAAAATGCGGCAGGTACACGAACGTTTGCACCACACGCTTGTACCACATGACCCGCACCTCGTTCAGCAGCATCGCGAACACGAACGGTACGATAAACTGGAACACAATTTTCAAGCTTGCAATGATGAAGGTGTTCACAATGACCTGACGAGTTTCGGGAAACTCGAACAGCTTGTAGAATTGCTCCAGCCCGACCCACGGCGATTTCGTAAATCCGAGATACGGCTTGAAGTTTTGGAACGCCATAACCAGGCCGGGAAGCGGCGCGTATTGAAAAATAAGGATGAGCAGGAGCGCCGGCAGCACCATCAGGTGAAGCGGCCAATTGCGCTCGAGATTCCATCGTGTCTTCATGGTTGTAACCTCCCCCCTGTTGCTCGATGTGTTGTTTTTTTATCTGTTCTGATTGTATCGAATGCGTATTCAGGGGGAAACGATGCGTTTTATAGATTCCTGTGCTTTTATTAATCAATGTGCATGCTCACGATATTCGTCAGGGGTTTTCTGGTAATGCTTCTTGAATACTCGGGAGAAGTGAGATGGATTCTGGTAGCCGACCTTGCGGCAGATGTCCGCAATTTTCTCATTCGTGTCGATCAGCAGATGCGCTGCCCGCTCCATGCGCAGCCTGAAGATGTAGTCGCTGATTCCTTCCCCCGTTTCGCTTTTGTACAATTTGCTTACATATACGGGGTGCAGAAACACATGATCCGCGATGCTCTGCAGCGACACATCGTTCTCCAGGTTGGCGCGAATGTAGGCGTTGATTTTCTGAATGAGCGATCGCTGGCTGTACAGCACCTCATTGACCGTGCTCTGCTTCAGCGCTTGAATCATGGAAATCGCCCATTTGGCAAACCCCGGCACACTTTGCTGCGCTTCCAGCATGGCTGAATCCTGATTGTGGAGCTCATGGATGTGGTTCATCGTTTGACCTTGCTTATGGACCGTGTGTGAAACGGAGAAGTTGATCATCATGACAGCCTCATACAAATACTACTGCACATAGCCTGTTGTAGCTTGCAGCTCTTCAATGATGCCGGTCAGCTTCTGTTCGGCCGCTTCCCAACGTCCCGCCTCGAGCAAATTCCACAAGAACGGCGGCTCCTGAAGACTGCGAAGAGGTCGAATGCCTTCCTGCTGCTGCGAATTGAAGAGCGTGTTCATAAAAAAACCCTTCACATGATCCGGATGGCTGCGAAGGACGGACATCGATCTGGAATAATAGACAGGCAAATCTTCGGGAAATCGTCCCCACTCGCTGATGAGCACCGATATTCCGCCCTTCAAATAAGCCGCGACGCTTTCCTGCAGCTGGATCGAGCACTTCTCCAGCAGGTTGCGAGTATGCTGCGAATCCTCTTCGGTCGCAGGGTCTCTAATTAATTCTGTGATCATGAATACCAGATTTTCATGTGCATCCTTGCATTGCCATAACCGGAATTGCTCTCCGAAAATTTCGTCCGCGATGTTGCAAATCCCGAATTCCAGCAACGATCGGCTGTAATCGTCATATTTGTCGAAGCCCTCCTCCATCCGAACG
>JBEPYM010000105.1:0-12505 GCA_041641375.1 Paenibacillus sp. | reverse complement strand
CCGTTGCGTCCACCGCCGTATCGCCCGGCTTGACCCGTGAGCGAACAAGCTCATGCGCGAAGCTGAGTACCGACATAAATCCCATGCTCGTCAGCCCCTAACCTTGAGAAAGGACGGAACGCTGCTTCGGCCATAATTTTCCCTGCCACGAATCCCGCTGCGTCAGCTTGGCGTCGATCGCGTTGAGCACTTCCCACTTCCTCAGACTCCACATCGGCCCGATCAGCAAATCACGCGGCGCGTCGCCGGTAAGCCGGTGTACGATCATGTCCGGCGGCAGCAGCTCCAGTGAATCGACGATCAGCTTCACATATTCGTCTTGCTCGAGGAATCTCAGCAATCCCGCCTCGTATTGCTTGACCATCGGCGTCTTGCGCATCAGGTGCAGCAGATGAATCTTGATGCCCTGTACATCCATCGCCGCTACCGCGCGGCACGTATCCATCATCATCTCGTGCGTTTCCCCCGGGAGCCCGTAAATGATATGCGCGCAGACCCGTATCCCTCGGGCACGCAGCCTTGCGACCGCATCCTCATAGCACGCCGTATCATGTGCGCGATTGATGAGCTCCGAGGTCGACTCGTGGACCGTCTGCAATCCCATCTCCAGCCACAGGTACGTACGCTCGTTCAGCTCGGCCAGATAATCGATTACATCGTCCGGCAAGCAGTCGGGCCGCGTCGCGATCGACAGCCCGACCACACCGGGCAGAGCCAGAATCGTCTCGTAATACTCCCGCAGCTCTTCTACAGGTGCGTACGTATTGGTATACGCCTGAAAATACCCGATATATTTGGCGTTCGGCCACTTCTTGTGCTGCAGGTCGCGAATGCTGTTGAACTGGGTAATCAGATCGTCTCGGCGCGAACCCGCGAAGTCGCCGGAGCCTCTTGCGCTGCAAAAGGTGCAGCCGCCGGTCGCGATCTTCCCGTCCCGGTTCGGACAAGTAAACCCGGCGTCCAGCATGACCTTGAATACCTTCTCTCCAAACTGCCGGCGCATCTCGTAATTCCATGTATGAAATCGTTTGTCCCCCCAGCGCAGCGGGTCGGACTTCAGCTCCATGCTCACGTGTCGATCCTCGTTTCTATGCCATTTTCCCCCCTTATTGTACCTGAAGAGGCAGTTGAAAGCGAGTAGCGCATGGACAAGCACCTAAAAAAATCCGCTCTTTTGGAAGCGATTTCATCTTGCAATACCTTACATGATGTGTTATATTAAAATTATGAAAAAACAAGGCTGCGCATAGACTTCGCGGCTTTCGTCAATCCTATATGCAAGCCAAATATTTCTTAGGAGAGTGATTGCTGTGACAACGACTTTTTCGGTCCCGCAAGGTGAAGAGAAGGTGACGATTGAGCTCACCGTCAAGGAAGCGATGGCACTGACCGGCGTCCGTTTCAACAACAATCCGGAGGTCCTTCCGAACGCAAAGAAGAAGCTCATCAAGAAGCTGGAGCAAAAGAAGGAGCTGCACTAATTGACACTCGCTGCCCATAGCCCGAACCGTTCCGCCTGAGATCCGGATTTATTCCGGAATCGGGCGGTTTGTTTTTTGACGGAAGGCATGATAAGTTTGTGTATAGCAAAATGAGGGATGGGAAGGGACAAGCATGTCGAGATTGCGCCGCAGAAAAAATACGATGGAAGAGCTGCATAAACTGGAGGAGCTTGTCGTGCTGAATCCGGCTGCTCTTCGCGGAGCGTGGCGGGACCATTATGTCTCAGGCTCGGACGAACGCAGGCCGCTCTATGTAGAGCTTGGGATGGGCAAGGGCAAGTTCGTTAGCGAGATGAGCGCGCTGCATCCGGAGGCCGATTTTATCGGGATGGATATGTATGACGAGCTGGTCCGCAAGGCGAGTGAGAAGGCGGAGACGATCTGGGGCGAGCTGCGCGGGGAGAAGCCGTGGAATTTGAAGCTGGCGCTTGGCAACATTGAGCGGATCGAGACGTTCTTTGCGCCTGGCGAGCTCGACCGCATTTATTTGAATTTCAGCGATCCGTGGCCGAAGAACCGGCATGCACACCGCCGTCTGACACACCCGGGCTTCCTGCGAAAATATATCGAGCTATTGAGCGACGAGGGCGAGATTCATTTCAAGACGGATTCCCGCAGCTTGTTCGAATTTTCCTTGAACGCGTTCGCCGATATGAATCTGAAGATGCGGAGCATTTCGCTGAATCTGCACGCAGAGGGACCGGCGCCGAACAATGTGATGACCGAATACGAAACGAAGTTCAGCGAGCAGGGGCTGCCCATTTATCGGGTTGAGGTGCTGATCGGCAAACGAGCCATCGAACGGAGTATGGGGAAAGAGGCCTAATGAGCGGGCTTCTTTTTTTTTGCCCTTATTGACGGTCAACCTTACCAAAAGCGGATGACGCAACGAATCAGTGTTAGTGGAGGTGACCCGGGATGGAGCTTCTTTGGGCAATGCTGCCACTGTTCTTCGCGATCACGGCGTTACTTGTATATATGTACCATCAACAGCAGCTGCATGCCGCTGAACGCCGCGATTTGCTTGACCGTATTTTGAGACTGTCAGGTGTAGAGCCGATGCCGATACATCGGCAGCATATGGACATAGAGAGTCCGCATAGATCTGATGGGGGAGGCGATCATCATGAGTAACTGGGCAAAAAGGTGGATGGCAGGTGTGCTTGCGGTTGTATTGGCGTTTGGGAGCATCGGGCTATATGACGGGTTTGGGGGCATGAAAGCGGAGGCGTCCGCCATGCCGGTGCTGCAGCTTGTCGCTGATCAGGATCTGGTAAGCCCTGGTGCGGAGATTGGCTATCATGTGCTGTATGTGAACACGACGAACAAGGTACAAACGGAGGTTACAGTCGATATCACAGTATCACCTGGCCTCGAAGCAGCCGATATTCAGCAGGCGTTGTGGAATCCGTCGCTGGGACGGCTGCAGTTCCGAGTACTGAACATTGCACAGGACGATGTGGTGCATCTGTATTTTACATTGAAGGCCAAAGCTGATGTGAAGAAGGGCGACGTGCTGGAAGCTTCGGCTGTCGTACGCGCGGGGGCGACACTTGTCGCAGAACTGCCCAAGGTACGCGTCAAAGCGGGAACGCGAGTGGATCAGCCGTTCATGCAAGGGTATCCGGACGGGAACTTTAAGCCGGATCGCAGCATTACGCGGGCGGAGATGGCAGCCGTCGTCTCACGAATCCGGCAGCTGCAGCCGCCTGGTTCGGTCACGCCATACGAGGATGTTGCTCCTGCGCATTGGGCGTATGACTACATTCAGCGTGTAAAAGAAGCGGGATATATGGTTGGTCATCAAGGGAATTTCCGGCCAGACGCACCGATTACAAAAGCGGAGCTAGTAACGCTGGTGCTGCGGCTGAGAGGCATTCACCACGTGCCGCTGTCCAAGAGCAAGTTTGCCGATATGGACCTGCATTGGGCGAAGCTGGGCGTTGAGACGGCAAAGCTGGTCGGCATATTGGAGGAGGAGACTGGCGAATTTGGACCGGATCATACAGCAAGGCGTGATTGGGCTGCCAAAAGAATCAGCATCGGGCTGCACCGAGGACCATTGATGGACGGAGAAGCTGTGGTAGAGCAGCATTACCCGGATGTTTCTCGAAGCCATACGTATTTTCACTGGATCGCCGAGGTTTCAAAGCTCGCCCATGAAGCGGTTGTTAGAGGGAATGGCCGGGAATATTTGATTCGGTATTTGCCTGAGGAAACCAATCCATTTTAAACAGGTTAACATACGAACAAAAGCCCGCAGCGCGGGCTTTTGTTGTGGAAGGAATGTATTACGCCTCATAAGGAACGCTGCGGCTCTCGGATGCGAGCATGTCGAGAATGGCGTGCGCGCTACCCTCGGGGTTCAGCTCGGTCACGTTGCGGACCGACTGGAGGCGGCTTTCCCGAATTGCATCCGTATGCTCACACAGCTTGCCGAACCATTCGTCTACCGTATCGAGCGATCGCAGCACGTCGCCGTAGCCGTTATCCACGAAATATTGGCAATTTTCTTCTTCCTGACCGGGGATCGGGTTATAGAACAGCATAGGAATGCACTTGGCCAGCGCTTCCGAGCACGTCATGCCGCCCGGCTTCGTGACAAGCAGATCGGATACTTCCATCCACTTGTGGATTTCGTTCGTAAAACCGAGCAGATGAATGTGCTCATGCTGAAAGGCCCGATCCTGGGACAAGCGCTCATAGGCCTTCCGGTTGCTTCCGAGACAAAATACGAGCTGCACGCGTTCCCGCCAATTCGCCATCTGTCTCAGCACATCCTCCTGATCGACTAAACCCCAGCCGCCGCCCATAACAAGAACGGTTGGCAGCGGCTTCAGCCCCATCTCGGCACGCAGCTGCGCACGATCATGCTGCTCCCAGAAGCTTGGATGAACCGGAATTCCGGTCACTTGAATCTTATAATCGGGTACGCCTCTAGCCAGCAGCTTGCGGCGAACCTCCTGGGTCGATACGAGGTACCGGTCGGTATCCGGGGCAATCCAGGTGCCGTGTGCGTCATAATCGGTAATGACGGTGCACAGCGGCAGGTCGAGTCCGGAGCGCTTGAGCCGGGAGATGACCGCATTCGGAAAAGGATGTGTGCACACGATCGCATCCGGCCGAAGCTGTCTCAGAATCGCAGCCGTCTGCGTATAGAACAACCGGTGCAGCGCCAGCTGACTGAAGCGTCCCATTGTGCGGTTGTATTGTGAGCGGTACACCATGCCGACAAGTCGGGGCTGTGCGGTAACTGTTTTTTTGTAGGCTTGAATAAGCAGCGGGGCAAGCGTAGGATGCAGGAAACGGCCGAGCTCGATGACTCTGGTTTGAAGCTCGGGGGAACGGGTCTTTAAGGAAGCGGCCAGAGCGTGAGCCGCTTGTGTGTGACCTGCTCCAAAGCCTTCGGAAAGAAGAAGCACGCGTTTCTTCCTCATCTGAGAACCGTTCCTTTCGTTGTTAGGCTCCAACCCAGAATGTCGCCGCGGCAGCAGTCGAAATGCCGATTGCGCAGCCGGCCGCAACATCGGACGGGTAGTGGAGACCAAGGTACATGCGGGAGAAGCCGACAATTGCAGCAATCGGCAGCAAAATCAATCCCATAATCGGTGCTGTGAAGACAAACGGCATCACGACGGAAAATATGGCGGTCGTATGCCCAGACGGAAACGAATGGTCGCTGAGCGGATTTTTGCATACGTTCGCTTCCGGCATGACCAGGTACGGACGTGATCTCGGATAACGCTTTTTGATCAGCGCTACGGGCAGATGGCTGACCGCCAGTGCTAGCAGCGCCTTCAGACCGACTCCATTCCACGGGGCCGCTGCAAACAGGCCGATGACAAGTGTCGCCAGGATGGTGAACGTGGCGCCGCCCAGATGGGTGATTTTCGACAATAAATAAAAGCTGAAGCTATGTGTAATTTTATGATTAGCCCATAGAAATACTTTGCGCTCGTGATGGATCAGCCAGGTGAGAACCCTGCTCATTGGCGTCGCCTCCTTTGGATGTATGATTATTATAAATGAGGATTGTTAATGGAGCATCAACTTCATATAAAAATTTTGTTACTGGCTTAATCTTCGCATTACTTTACGTTAACACTCGCGTCATATGATAACAATAGAAAGTCGGTGAAGGGGGATATCGGCCGATGCGAGTCGCTATATTTACGGATACGTACCTGCCAGAGGTGAACGGTGTTGCCAGAACGCTGGGACGTTGGACAGATTATCTGGAATCGCAAGGGGTTGCGTGCAAGGTGTTTGCGCCGCTGAGCGACGGAACCTCTGATTCTGTTCGGAGCGGCGAGTCGATGGTAGAGAGGTTTTTTAGCATACCATTCCTATTATACCCCGAATGCAAGCTTGCGATACCGAATCCGGTTCATATCAAGAAGACACTGCGCGATTTCCGCCCTACGTTAATTCATGTTGCGACTCCATTCAACCTGGGCTTGTACGGCATCCATTATGCCAGAAAGCACCGGATCCCGCTGGTTGCCTCGTACCATACGCATTTTGACCAATACCTCGCTCACTACCGGTTTGAATGGCTTGAAGCGATGCTGTGGAAATATATGCTCTGGTTTCATTCAGACTGCCGGAAGATTTATGTTCCGTCAAGGTCTACTCTGGAACATCTGGAAGATAAAGGATTTTCTAGTGAGTTCGAAATATGGGGTCGAGGCGTAGACTGCACGCGTTTTCAGCCTAATGTCGATCGAGTGCGGGTGCTTGCGGAGTTTGGCGTCGATTCGTCGAAGTTTGTGTATTTATATGTAGGGCGGCTGGCGCCGGAGAAAAGCGTGGATGTTCTCATGGATGCGTGGAGGGCATTGCCTGAGGAGATTCGGGCGAATGCACAGCTTGTTCTGGCCGGCGATGGTCCGATGTATCAGGAGCTGAAGGAAGCGGCGGAGTCGGATGAGACGGGCAGCGTCCATATGCTAGGCTTTGTGCAGGGCGGCAAGCTGGCGGAGCTATATGCAGCGTCCGATGCGTTCGTTTTTCCTTCGGCGACGGAGACGTTCGGCAATGTGGTGCTGGAGGCGATGGCGTCCGGCACTCCCGTCATTGGTGCGGCTGCGGGCGGCGTGAAGGATAACGTGGCGCACGGTGCGACCGGGCTCCTGTGCGAGCCGGGTGATGCTGCAGGGTTCGCCGCGGCGATGGAGCGGCTCCATCGCAATGCGGGGCTGCGTCTTATGCTGTCGGCCTCGGGACGCGATTATGCGCTCCAGCAATCGTGGAGCAGCATCTTTGGGCGGCTCCTGCACAGCTTCCGCGAGATCGCGGAGCAGCCGGCTTTGCCGCTGGTGAAGTAGAACCGCATACGTATCCCCACCGAATAGCGGAGTCAATTCCGCTATTTTGACGTGCCCGCCATCACCCAGCCGATTAGCAGAACAAATTTCCGCTATTTCGGCGAGTCCGCCAACACCCGGCCGATTAGCAGAACAAATTTCCGCTATTTCGGCATGTCCGCCAACACCCGGCCCTCGCCTTATATCGACAACCCCGATCGTAGGATATTCGAGGAAGCGGACCCGGCTTTAGAGGTAGGTTTCGAAGCAAGGCGAGTCGATATTCCGATTAAATCGGAAATAATCGGACCTCGCCTTATAAAATCAGAGCTAAACGATGAAAATAGGATGTAAGGCCGAATGTAAGCGATAAATCCGCACGCAGCCGATTTTGACAAAGCGGCGATAAAAGAGGAAAATCATGAGGCAGTGAGCATTTTCGCAACACTAGACAAAAAACAGAGGGTACCTGCGAAGCACTATAGAGACAAATGAATCGAACGAACAACGCATCCAGGGTCATGTACAGAAAAAAGGGGGCACTATCATGTTGGATTGGATCGTGGTTATCGTTCAGATCGGGTTGGTAACGGTCGGAGCGTATCAGCTTGCGCTGTCTTTTTTTGGCTGGCGATTGCCGAACAAAACCAAGAAAGCGGCGCATGCGCCGAAAAAATCGTTTGCCGTATTGGTCGCCGCACACAATGAAGAGAAGGTCGTCGGTGCGCTGATCGAAAACCTGCTTCAACTCAAATATCCGAGACACCTGTATGACATCTTTGTCATTTGCGACAATTGCACGGACGGCACGGCTGCGGTCGCCCGTTCCTACAAAGTCCACGCGATGGAGCGCAATGTGCCGAACCTTCGGGGCAAAGGCCACGCCATCGAATGGATGCTCAAAAATTTGTGGGGGATGCCGAAGCAATACGATGCGGTCGTCATTCTCGATGCGGATAACCTGGTCGGCGAGAATTATTTGCAGGAGATGAACAACGATCTCTGCAACGGCTCCCGCGTCATTCAAGCCTATTTGGATACCAAGAATCCGGAAGACTCCTGGATTACAGCCGCTTACGGCGTTACCTACTGGTATTGCAACCGTCTCTGGCAGATGCCGCGCCGCAACCTGGGCATGGCGAATTTCCTTGGCGGTACCGGCATGTGTTTTGAAGCAGAGCTCCTGAAAGAGATGGGCTGGGGCGCAACCTCGCTCGTCGAGGACCTCGAATTTACAATGCGCTGTGTGGAAAAAGGCATTTACCCGACATTCAACTACGATGCCAAAGTGTACGACGAGAAGCCGCTCACCTTCAAGGCTTCCGCGCGTCAGCGGCTGCGCTGGATGCAGGGGCATTTTGAAGTGGCGAGGCGCTATTTCTTCCCGTTGCTGTGGAAGGGTATTATAGATCGCAGCTGGACCAAAATCGATACCGCCATCTATTCGATGAACGTTTACCATGTGCTGATGGGCTTCGTGTTTTCCGCGATCCTGTGGATCGATATGTTCGTTACACCGGGCAGGGCGCTTACTAATATTTATGACCATGTTCCGGCATGGGCATCCAACCTTTTTATCGTGTTGATTTACTCGCAATTCCTGGTGGCGCTCATGCTGGAGAAGGTTCGCTCGTGGCGGATGTATGCGTCCTTGGTGACGTTCCCGCTGTTCCTGATCTCGTGGTACCCGATTACGTTTTATGCGTTTTTCACGCAAAACAACAAACAGTGGAGCCATACGAAGCATACGCGGGTCATTCGTCTTGAGGATATGCGCAGTAAGCAAGTAAGTTAAGAAAGTTAATGCTTGACATTTCAATCCGAATCATGATAAAGTTATCGAGTGGTTTTTGAGCTAGGCACAATTCCATAGTTGACAATAAGCAGAGGCGCCCGCTTCTCACCTGTCCGACAAGGTCGGCTGGTTGGTCACGTTAGGATTCGGAATCTGGATGCTTGTCTTAGCAGCAGTTCTGAACGATCCATGAACGTAGAATGTGGGCACTCCGGTGTCCGCATTTTTTGTTGTAACCAGAGATTTTGTGGAGGTGGCAGGCTATTTCTAAAGAGCATCAAATTAATGACGAAATCCGCGTGAAGGAAGTGCGTCTTGTCGGGCCGACAGGCGAACAGCTTGGTATTAAGCCGATTCGCGAGGCAATGCAAATTGCGGTGGATTTGAGCATGGATCTTGTGAACGTGGCTCCTACGGCAAAACCGCCGGTATGCCGCATCATGGATTACGGCAAATTCCGTTACGAGCAGCAGAAGAAAGATAAGGAAGCCCGGAAGAATCAGAAGATCGTCGAGCTGAAGGAAGTTCGGTTCAGCGCTACCATCGACGAGCACGACTACCAGACGAAGCTTCGCAACGTACAGAAGTTCTTGAAAGAGGGAGACAAGGTGAAGTGCTCCGTTCGTTTCCGCGGCCGCGAAATTACGCATGCGTCCGTCGGTCAGAAGGTGCTGGAGCGAGTGGCGAAGGAAGTTGAGGAAATCTCAATTACCGAGCGCGTTCCGAAGCTGGAAGGACGCAGCATGATCATGATTTTGGCTCCGAAAGCAACATAATCATAACTTGGAGGGTTACCGACTATGCCGAAGATGAAGACGCACAGCAGCCTTAAGGGCCGCTTTAAAATTACCGGAACAGGCAAAGTAATGCGCCACAAAGCGCACAAGAATCACCTGCTCCAGCATAAGAGCGCACGCCAAAAGCGCGTTCTGTCCACGCAGCCGCTTATGGCGCCGGGCGACGTTCGCCGCTTGAAGCAAGGACTTGCACAGCTTAAATAATTAACATCATCCCAGGGAGGGTTTACCTATGGCAAGAGTGAAGGGCGGGTTTGTTACCCGTCGTCGTCATAAAAAGATTTTGAAGCTCGCGAAAGGTTACTATGGCGCGAAGCATCGCCTGTTTAAGATGGCGAACCAGCAAGTGATGAAGTCCTTGATGTACGCATACCGCGACCGCCGGAAGAAGAAGCGCGACTTCCGCCGTCTGTGGATCGTACGGATCAACGCAGCCGCTCGTATGAACGGACTGTCCTACAACAAGCTGATGCACGGCCTGAAGCTGGCTGGCGTTCAGATGAACCGCAAGATGCTGGCTGACCTTGCTGTGAACGACATCAACGCGTTCAACAGCCTGGCGACCGTCGCCAAAGAGAAAGTAAACGCGTAAGCTTGCGTGCGTTAAGCCGTCCTTCGGGACGGCTTTTTCCATGATTGGGGGAGCCTCTGCTGCGAGGTTTACTTGCGTTTGTATGAGCCTGGCGAGACGCCCGTATACTGCTTGAAGGAACGGATAAAATGCGCATAATTTCGAAATCCGCACAGCTCTGCGGCACTCGACACGCTATGTCCGTCGCTGAGCAGCAGCTTGGCTTGAATGAGACGTTTCGTCACGATATATTCCTTTAGGTTTACTCCCGTTTCTTTCTTAAAGATGGTGCTCAAATAAGACGGACTGATAAAAAACTGCTCGCCGAGCTTTTCAAGCGACAATTCATCGTCAAGATGCCGATCGATATAATCCAGCACAGGCATGATTCTGGGGGACAGCGCCTGCATGCCGTCTCTCGGGTCCGATCCGGTATGCTCCGAGCTAGTAAATAGCCTGTTGACGGCTTCCATAAGGCGAATGAGTCCGGATAGACGAAGCGCATAGGACTCCGGGGAAAGCTCGGCAATTCGCCTCATGCCGGATTGAATCTCCTGCAGCTGCGTGTTATTCAGCTTGATCCTGTTCCTCTCTCCTTTGCCTCTTCCGATAAAACAGTGCAGCAGCTCTGTTCCGCTCTCCGCAAGGATGCGAAATGCCTCCTCCTGGAAGCGAAGCGACATTTTCTCATACGGTCGGTCCGATTTCAGAATGTACTGATGAAATTCGTCATGCCGAATCAGCAGCATATCTCCCGGCTGCATCGTATATTTCGTTCTCTCCACCAAATAATCGACGTCCCCGCCCAGAAACAGGTATATCTCATAGCCGTCGTGATTGTGCATCTCGCCAACATGTTGTTTAACGGTATGCGAAAACTGAATATCGCGAATCGCTTTATGAAATCGTTCGAGCTCCTGCATATACCTGTAGCCTCCTTTCGAAAGAAAAGCAACATTTCTTGTCATTTTCAAAAAGACATTGCGATACTCCTTATTTTATAGTAGAAATCAGACGGAGTCACTACTTACATGGTTCGAGGAGGACGAAAGGCGTTTTTCTTTGTAGACACAGAAGCTCCTTTTTCGACAAAATTCCTCTGGAACTATTTCGCATTCATGATATAATATTTGAAAAGAATGCGTTTACATAATGTCGAAAAGAGGGTATCCGATGGAGTTTATGAGCACATGGTCTTTACGCAAGAAATTGTTGACCGGTTGTTATTCGTTAATTGCGGCTGCGCTTATCATTCAGCTTGCCGCCACTCTGATGTCGAACTCTTCCCTGGTTGCGTGGTCTGTGCAGGCTGTGATCACGCTGGTGGTAGCATATCCATTGATTCGGATCCTGAATGGACTTCTGACCGATTCGATCGAACAGATGACAAGAGCTGCGATGAACGTGGCCAAAGGGGACTTTTCCCAGAAGGTGCATGTCCAATCGAACGATGCGATCGGGGAATTGGGCAAGGCGCTGAACCAGATGGTGGAGAAGCTGCGCGGAATCCTGGGCGATACGGTCGATATTTCCAGACAAGTTGCCGATACGAGCCGGGATATTAACCTGAAGAGTCAGGGTCTGAAGGATGCGCTCTCCCAGGTGACGGGTGCAACGAACGAGCTGGCAGTCGGAGCGAATTCGATATCGGAGGACGTTGGGGATATGACCGAGACGGTTAAAGATATCGAAAACAAGGTGGCGAGCTATTCCGATTCGACGAAGTCGATGAACAGACGGTCGGAGGATATGATCGTACTGGTCGAGAAGGGTAAGATCGCCGTCGAATCGCAGGGTGTCGGAATGGAAAGCAATATCGAGGCGACTCGAGCCGTTGCTACTACGATCGAGCAGCTGGCGAAGCAAGCTGGGGGAATTACGAAAATTACGTTTACAATTAAGGATATCGCGGAGCAGACCAACCTGCTGTCGCTGAACGCTTCGATTGAAGCGGCGCGGGCCGGGGAGCATGGACAAGGCTTCGCCGTTGTTGCACAGGAGGTTCGCAAGCTCGCTGAAGAAGCGACACGTGCTACCAAAGAGGTGTTTCAGCTCGTTCGAGGCATTGAGGAATGCGTCAAGGAAGCGATTGATAATATCAGGACCAATGAGGATATCGTTCTTACCCAGAAGGAAGCACTGCGGCAAACGTCGGATGTGTTCAATGAGATTGTAGGAAACATTCAATATATTTCGGAGCGAATCGAACAGTTTTCGTCGGAGAGCGACGTGATGCTCGAAGGTGCCCGCAAAATTTCCGCCGCGATTGAGAACATCTCCGCCATCACGCAGCAGTCGGCGGCCGGAACGGAGCAAGTATCGGCCTCGATGAACGAGCAAATTCCAGCTGTACAAGCAATGGCGCAGCAGACGGAACGTATGGCACAGTCGGTCGGACAACTGCAAAAGACGATTCAGATTTTCAAATTGTAGCGGAATCCATTCGGGCAACAGAAGTGAGTCCGCTTGTAATTCCCCTTGACGAACGTCTCACAGACCCCTATAATAACTGTAAATCAACTTCACCAGCTATA
>JBEPYM010000104.1:0-12611 GCA_041641375.1 Paenibacillus sp. | reverse complement strand
ATTGATTTGCACTCATGATTCTTTCATTCCTCCTTCAAAGTAAAAAACCTGCAACCCTGTTCAGCGTTACTATGTAATGCGCCCGGGAGTCCAGACTCCGCGGGCTGCCAACGCTTCAGTACGTGCGGTAGACGTTCGGACAATCCGCGCTTGTCGGCGAATAGAAGCAATGCGCCTTGAACCGTCCCGTGTTGCGCTGGTTATACCACGTTCCCGGACAGCCGCCGCTCGGTTCAAAAAACCAGAGCGAGTTCGTAGCCGGATGGATTCGTTCGCCATTGATGGCGCGGCGCGCGAGCCGAATGTCCTTCTCCCTGGCCCTCTGATAAAAATATCCCTTCTGCGTGGCCTCATAGCCGCCGGGCCGCTGGAACACCATGTCTCTGACGCCGCGCAGCTTTTTGAAATCTAAACACTGCGCTTTCACCCGATTAACGCTCGTATTGCCTACCATCAGCATCCCTTGCTCGCCTTCACCCTCTGCCTCCGCACGCATGAGTCTGGCAAGCAGCTTGACATCTTCGCTGTTCGCTTTAATGACAGCCATCCGACACACTTCCTTTTTCCAAAATGGTATTGCCCATCATATGAAGAATACGGCGAATTGTTGAACGTATCGGGTGGTTTGTTGTAATGAGGTGTTCAGGTTGTTATGATAGGGAGTGATGCAGTCAAAGGAGGATTTTACGTTTGGAACAATCGCTGGCTCAGCCCTCGCCATGGAGGGATTACATTGCTTTAACGAAACCGAGAATCATCATCTCGAATTTGATTACCGGCTTTGCCGGCTTCTGGGTTGCAGCCCAATGGCAGGTGGACTGGCTGCTGCTGCTGTATACGCTGGCGGGTTTAACACTGGTGATGGCGTCCGGCTGTGTGTTTAACAATTATTTGGATCGCGAGCACGATATGAAAATGGAACGAACGCAGCATCGCGCGATGCCGATGGGGCGGCTGAAGCCGTCCGGTGTCCTGGTGTATGGAAGCGTGCTGCTGGTGCTGGGGCTCGTTGTGTTTTATTTCCTGGTAAATCCGCTGTCCGCATTGCTCGGGCTGATCGGGCACTTCTTCTATGTGGTCGTCTATACGGCGTGGCTCAAGCGAACGTCGACCTGGTCTACATCGGTCGGCGGCGTATCGGGTGCGGTGCCGCCGGTGATCGGTTATGCTGCGGTCACGAATGAGCTGGATGCCGGTGCCTGGATATTGTTTGCCATCCTGTTCCTGTGGCAACCGCCTCATTTCTGGGCGCTCGGCATCAGGCGGATGGAGGAATACCGGGCCGCAGGATATCCGCTGCTTCCGGTCGTCAAAGGTGTTCTGCGTACGAAGCTGCAGATGATCCCTTATCTGGTGCTGTTGTACCCGGCCACGATTCTACTATATGCGTATGGCTATGCCGGCATGCTTTATTTGATCGTATCGCTCGGTCTGCTGACCGTGTGGACGTTAAGCGCCTTGTCCGGCTTCCGGGCGAAGGACGAGCAGAAGTGGGCGGCACGTACCTTTAAGTATTCGCTTTATTACTTGACGCTGACATCGGTTGCGATGGTTATGAACGCAACCTCCATTTCATAAGAGAGGATTGGATCCTATGCTCCGTAAGCATTGGTACAAAATATTGATGATCTCGATCTCCTTGGTGCTGGTCGCGGCTATTGTATACCGCTACCTGCCCAAATCGTCGAGCCTGCCTATACTTGGCGAAGCGGCGCCGTTCCAGCTGACGAATACTGATGGCAAACAGGTGTCGCTGAAGGATTCGGACGGCAAGGTCCGGATCGTCTACTTCTTCTTCTCCACTTGTCCGGATGTATGCACCCCGACGAATTACATGCTGTCCCGCGCGGCGGAGCAGCTGAAGGAGAAGGGCTTGTTCGGCTCCAAGGTGGTGTTTCATTCCATTACCTTCGATCCGAAGGTGGATACGATGGAGAAGCTGAAATCTTATGCAACGATGCTTGGAGCGGCCAATACGGAGGGGTGGAAGTTCCTTCGGAACGACAGCGAGGAAGACATCAAGGCACTGGCGAGCCGTTACGATGTCATGATTCTTAAAGATAAGGACGGCAATTTCGGTCACACCAACATACTGGCGATTGTGGACGGCAAAGGCAATATTCGAGCCAAGCTGAACGGCACGACCGCACATTATGAGGACATTGTGAAAGAAATCGAGCTGCTAGTGAAATAAAATGACCTTCTTCGGCATCATATTCCTGTCCAACATCGTGCCGATCTCGATCATGATCGCGATCGGACTTACGCTGCACCGTGTGTTTCAGCTCGATATCCGGACCTTATCCAAGCTAAATTTTTATTGCTTTTCGCCTGCAATCGTATTTCTCATGTTATATCGGTCCAACATTTCGGTTGCGCTGCTGGGACAGGTGCTGCTCTACCTCCTGCTGTTCCTGTCCGCGATGCTGCTGCTTTCCTGGATCGTGGTGAAGCTCAGAAAATTTCCTCCCTCGATGGCGAGTGCGATGCACAATAGCGTCATCTACTATAACAGCGCCAATTATGCGATTCCGCTGAACGGACTTGTGTTCCGGGGCGATCCGCTCACCTTGGCGGTTCAAGTGCTCGTATTGATGGTCCAAAATGTGCTGCCGAACACGCTGGGTGTATACATGGTGAACCGGCACAAGACGTCCGGGCGGGAAATCATCAGGACGGTGCTCACGTTTCCGGCTGTCTACGCCATTCCGCTTGCCTTCCTGCTTCGGGGGCTTGGGGTCGAGGTGCCCGAGCCGCTGATGACGCCCATTCAATATGTGGCAAACGGGTTTATCGCAATTGCTCTGCTGACGCTTGGCGTACAGCTTGGGGGCATTTCGTGGAAAATCAGCAATCTCAACGTGATTTATTCGGTTACGCTGAGACTGCTTGTGGCGCCGGTGGTTGCGGCAGGCATTGTGCTGCTGCTCGGTTATGAGGGGGATGTTGCGAGAGCGCTTGTGCTATCAAGCGCCGTTCCTTCTTCGCTCAGCAGCGTCCTGCTCGCGATTGAGTTTGACAACGAGCCGGAATTCGCCTCGCAGGCGGTGCTGTTGTCAACCTTGAGCAGCACCTTTACCGTAACGCTTGTCATCTTTATGCTGCAGTTCATTCCTTGAGCGGCGGCAGTTGATAAAAGTCGGACTCCGGGTACACGATGTATGCCTCGAGTCCGGCTTTTTCCAATTGTCTCACAATATGCTCATCCGGAGTTCCTTCAACACCTGCATATCCTGACTTCGTATACAGCTGGACGGCATCGGGAAACAAATCCCTCAGCATGCCGCGAATCCGCTTGCCGGAGGAGTCGTTGTCGGTAAACAGATACACATCCTTGTCTCCGACACGCTTGACCAGCTCCTCCAGCCGGTCCTTGCCGGGCGTGCCGAAGGTACACAGCACTGGCACGTCCGGAAGCAGCAGCCTTCTGACACGCGCCCGGTCGTTTTTCCCTTCGACAATAATAACGAAATCACTCATGGCGGCGCTTATGCGGCCTCCTTCCGGTTACAGCAAGAGCCGCCTTGCGGCGGCCCTTGATTGTGACGGTTTAGAATGCGAAGTATTCCTTGGCGTTATTGTAGCACACTCCTTGCACGATGTCGCCGAGCAGCTCCATATCCGCCGGGAATTCGCCATTTTCCACCCACTCGCCAATCAGGTTGCACAGGATGCGGCGGAAATATTCATGACGTGTATACGAGAGGAAGCTGCGGGAGTCGGTCAGCATGCCGACAAAGCGGCTGAGCAATCCGAGATCGGCAAGCATCTTCATCTGCGCGATCATGCCTTCCTTCGTATCGTTAAACCACCAAGCGGAGCCGAATTGTATTTTGCCGGCAACGCCGCCGCCCTGGAAGTTGCCGATCATCGTGCCGAGAATCGGATTCTGGTTCGGATTCAGCGAGTACAGGATCGTCTTCGGCAGCGCGTTGTCGCGGTCGAGCGCATCCATGAGTCGGGACAGCGGCTGCGCGATTACCGAATCGTTGATGGAATCGAAGCCGACATCCGGACCGAGCTTGTTGAACATGCGCGTATTGTTGTTGCGGGACGCGTTGATATGGTACTGCATCGCCCAGCCGCGTTTCGCATATTCCTTGCCGAGGAAGACGTAGGTCCAGGTTTTGTACTTGTTCTCTTCCTCGAAGGTGACGGCCTCGCCGCGAAGCGCCTTGGCAAAAATAGCCGCTGCCTCTTCCTTCGACGTCTCTGCGTACGGCACGAAGTCGAGCGCGTGGTCGGAGACGCGTCCGCCGACTGAATGGAAAAATTCGACGCGAGCTTCGAGGGCGGCCAGAAGTCCGTCGTAATCGCGAATTTCCGAGCCGGTTACTTCGCCAAGCTTCTTGATCCAGGGGAGGAAGGTGGCTCGGCTGATCTCAAGTCCCTTGTCCGGGCGGAACGATGGAAGCACGGCAACGTTGAACGTCGGATCTTCCGCGATCAGCTTGTGATACTCCAGCGAGTCAACCGGATCGTCCGTCGTGCACACAACCCGTACATCCGACTTCGTGATGAAGTCGCGAGCGCCGAAGCCGCCGCTCTGCAGTTGTGCGTTGACCTTCTCCCAGATGACCGGCGCGTTCTGCTCGTTAATGAGCTCGTAGACGCCGAAATAGCGCTGCAGCTCCAGGTGAGACCAATGATAGAGCGGATTTCCGATCGTCATCGGCACTGTGCGGCAATAGGCCAGGAAGCGGTCGTAGTCATCCGCGGGTCCGGTAATGTATTGCTCCTCAATTCCATTTGAGCGCATCGCTCTCCACTTGTAGTGGTCGCCGTACAGCCATACCTCGGTAACATTTTTGTACGTCTTGTTTTCATAAATTTCTTGCGGGCTCAAGTGGCAGTGATAATCGATAATCGGCATGCTTTTCGCATACTCATGATACAGCTGTCTCGCAGTTTCGCTCTGCAGCAGGAAATCTTGATCCATAAATGCTTTTGCCATGAACGTACTCCACCTTTCACAGAATTGTTAACGTGAACAATGATGCTTACTATTACGATACTCTTTTTGCCGCAAAACTACAACACCCAATGTTCACGTGAACATTGGAAAAGCTTCTCTCTACCTTTTGTCGTAACAAACCTTCTGATCTTTGCTATAATGATAGCATACATAATGAACGTAAAGGCAGGGATGGTCATGGACGAGAAGCAGGAACGTCAGGAGGAGCTCCTCCGCAAGGGAAGGCAGCGGTTCCTAGCTCAGTTCGGGGAATCGATCGGGAAAACGGAGGAACTCGTGCTTCGAGCCCAGGAGCCGGAAGCTAGGCTGGAGTTGGTCCGGCTGTTCCATAGCATGAAGGGAAGCGCTCCGCTGTTCGGGTTGGAGCAAATCGGCGAGACGGCGGCTGAATTGGAGCAGCATTGGGAGGAGCATGACAGGGACGATGAACGTGCTCGGGAGCTGCTGCTTCAATTGAAACGATTAGGCGAGGCGGCTGCAAGTTCGGGGGATGCTGCCCTGCCAGTTAGTCAGCTGTCGGAAACGGGAACAAATGCGGCTGCAAGGGCGAGGCTTCTCGTCGTTGATGACGATGCGGCGTTCCGCGCTTATATCTGTGATCTGCTGCGCGGGGAAGGATACGAGGTGGATGAAGCGGAATCGCCGACGGTTGCGAAGGGCAAGCTGCGCGAACGGAATTATGATCTGATTTCGCTCGATCTGATGATGGGAGCGGAATCCGGCTTCGATTTGTTTGAATTTCTGAAGAGCGATCCGACTCTGAAATGGATTCCGCTCATTGTGCTGTCCGGCAACAGCCAGATTGAGTCGAAGGTGCGAAGTCTGGATTCCGGGGCTGACGACTATATGACGAAGCCGTTCGAAGCGGATGAGCTGACTGCGCGGATCAGAAGGCTGCTGACGCGTGTCGGCGAATACCAGCAGCTTGCATTTCACGATGCGCTCACTGGCATAGCGAACCGGCGGTTTTTCGACCGGCGGCTTCGGAGCGAGATGGATCGGGTGAAGCGTTACCCGGAGCCGATTGCCGTAGCATTTCTCGATATCGACCGCTTCAAGCTGGTGAACGATACGTATGGCCACCATATCGGCGACCTTGTGCTGCAGGGCTTTGCACATCAAATTCAGCGCCACATTCGCGCGTCCGATCTGCTTGCGAGGTTCGGCGGCGAAGAGTTTGTCGTTGTGTTTCCGAATACGAGCGGGCTGCATGCGAAGCGCGTCGTGGAAGAGCTACTTGCCAAGCTGCAGCACGAGCCGGTAGCGTCGCACGACGGACAGACGTACCGGATTACGTTCTCAGCCGGCGTGGCGGAATGGGACGGCTTCCAGTCTATCGAGGATTGGCTGGCCGCCGCGGACGGCGTCATGTATCGGGCGAAGCAGGAAGGGCGCAATCGCGTTATTTTGTTTGACCGGACGCCGCCAAGCGCCGAGCAAGCGCATATTTCCAACCTGCAGCAGCAGCAGCGCACCGTATTGGTGGTGGATGACGATGCGATTCTGCGCTCCATACTCGTATCGAAGCTGGGTCAGCTTCCGGTTCGCGTGCTCGAGGCCGGCGATGGGGAAGCTGCGCTTCGGCTGCTGGAGAAGGAGCCCGTGGATCTGTGCATTCTGGACGGCGTTATGCCGAGGATGGATGGGTTTACTCTGCTGGAACGGCTGCATGAACATAACGAGCTTGCGAGCCGGAAGGAAGACATCAAGGTGCTGATGCTTTCCGCCCGCAAGAAGGAGGACGATGTCGTGCGCGGACTGATGCTCGGTGCGCTTGATTATATGTCGAAGCCGTTCTCGCTGGTGGAGCTTGAAATACGGATCAAGAGGCTGCTAGGTCTCATACAGTAGGGGATACTTGCTGAGATGAACATTTCTATTTCGTTGTTGTTGGTCTGTTATATCGTCCTGCTTTTGCTGCTCTTCCTCGGGTTTCTGACGGTGCTTGCCGCAGAGCGTATCCGTTACCGAATGGGTGAACGAAGGTGGGCAAGTCGAAAGGCGCTGTTCGCTCGCGTCGTCGAATCGTACTTACTGCAGCCGGACGATGCGATTCCGCCCCGGATCAAGCTGCGCGGCGCGTTCCGTGAATGGGCGTTTAAGCAGCTGCTCATGTATGACGCGAAGCTGGAGGGCGAGAGCAGGCGAAAGCTTCGGCGGCTGCTTGAGGATCATGGCTTTCTGGTAGAATTCGAAAGGTGGATGGAATCCCGCAAGTGGTGGGAGCGCGCGCGCGGGCTTCATGCCTGCGGCGTGTTCGAGCTGCCGGACTGCCACAGCAAAGTGCTGGAATTGCTGGAGCACGACAAGCATCCGTTCGTGCGCCGCAAGGCATTGTTTGCGTTGTCCAGGATTGGCGATGAACGCGATCTCGAGGCCATGGTCCGTGCCATTGACAGTGGGGATTACGAATGGTACCAGCTGGAGCAAATGGTCGGGCTGCTGGAGCAGCTGAAGCTGCCCGATGACGGTGATCTTCCGGAGCATCCGCTGCTCGGTGCGATTCGCAAGGCTGAGCGCCCGTTTACGAAACGGTGTCTGTTTGAATGCGCCGGACGCAAGGGCGTATATTCCGCAATACCTCTGCTCGGCTCGGCGCTGCTTCAGGAATCCGACAGCGAGGTGCGTATCGGCATCCTCAAAGCAATCATGCAGCTTGGGGCGGTGACGCTGCTCCCTGATCTTATGAAGCTGGCGGATCAGGAGGCCGAACCGGTGCCAGTGCGAATTGTTGCGATGAAAGCAGCCGCAATGATGTCAAGTGCCGATCAGCTCGATTTCCTGCGGGAGCAGCTAGGGGACTCCATCTGGTGGATTCGCTATTACAGCGCGCTTGGACTCGCCCGGATCGGTGGAACAACCGAGCTTGAGCGGCTGTCAGAGCTGCATCCGGACAGCTACGGACGTGAGATGGCTCGCTATTTCCTGCAGCTATTGTCCAGTGAGGGGGCATTATGGCGATCAGTCGAGAGATCGTTGGCATATGGGTAACGTATTTTAATTTATTTATCCTGGGATATGTACTGTTTGTTCAGGTCGTATATATCGGCTCGCTCATCGTGGCCGTTCTGCATAACCGGCGCCAGTCGAAGCTGCTCCGAGCGAGAGACTTCGTCACGCTGGAGCAGGCGGAGCACATCCCGCCGATTACCATTATCGTTCCTGCTTATAATGAGTCGCTTACGATTGCCGAAAGTGTCCGCGGATTTCTTCATATGGAATATCCGCAATACGAGGTCATCGTGGTCAACGACGGCTCAAAGGACGATACGCTCGAGGTGCTGAAGGCGGAGTTTCGTCTTGTGCCCGTTGGACAAGTCTACGCGCGGAGGCTGGATACGAAGCCGGTCAGACAGGTGTACCATTCGCTGTCACACCCGGATTTGGTTGTCATTGATAAGGAAAACGGCGGCAAAGCGGACGCAATCAACACGGGAATTAACGTATGCCGGTATCCGTTGTTTTGCGTGGTTGACGCCGATACGATTATTGATGAACGTGCGTTGATGGATGTCGTCTATCCGTTCGTGGAAAACCCGCAGGAGGTGGTGGCGGTAGGCGGAACGGTGCGGATCGTAAACGGCAGCACGATTGAGAGAGGTCGTGTGACTCGCGTTCAGCTGCCTTCGAACGGCTGGGCGAGAATGCAGGTGCTGGAATATTTGCGGGCGTTTCTGGTCGGCCGCACGGCCTGGAGCGCGATGAACGGTCTTCTCATTATCGCCGGCGCATTTGGTGTATTTAAGACAAGCGCGGTCCGCGAGGTTGGCGGATACGCGGTCGGAACGGTCGGTGAGGACATGGAGCTGACCGTCCGGCTGCAGCGATATCGCTACGAGCACGGCAAGAAGTGGTCGATTCTCTACGAGCCCGATGCATTTTGCTGGACGCAGGCTCCGGAGGATCGGGTGACACTGTATAAGCAGCGCAATCGATGGCATCGCGGTCTTGCCGAGTCGCTGTGGAGACATAAACGAATGTTTGGCAATCCGAAATACGGGATTGTCGGAATGCTCAGCATGCCTTATTTTGTATTTATCGAATGGCTTGGGCCGCTCATTGAGCTTCTCGGTCTCATTACGGTGCCGCTCTCATATGCGTTCGGGTATCTGGATCTCTGGATTGCGGCCGCCTTCTTTACCGCATCGCTCGCGTACAGCCAGATTGTATCGGTTGGCGCACTGCTCATAGAGGAACGGCGTTACCGCACCTATACGAGCGTTAAGGAGCTGGCGGTGCTGATGCTGTATTCGGCTGCGGAAACGTTTTTCTACAGACCCTTAAATACGTGGTGGAAGTCGAAGGCCGCCTTTCAGGTGCGCCGACAGAAGCATGCCTGGGGGGAGATGAAACGCACTTCCTTCGGAGATTCACAGGGCGGAAAGCCCGGTATGGGAGCCTGAACCGAATAACCGTGATGCCAGGCAGCCCGCCATGCGGGCTGTTTCCATTCTGCATTGCTCTCGAGACATAATCGACGGTATCCGGTTAATGCTGCCACTTGTTGGGAACAATAAGCCGACACGAGCGCGGCGAGGGAGGGATAAAGTATGGAGCAACAGCAGGATGTGGGAAAACTCGTTGATTTTCTTAAACAAAACGCCGACGGTATCGACGCAGTGTATACGAATCACGGTGCCGAAATGCGGATTTGTTATGTGAAAAGCGTCGTAGACGAGGTGAAAATCCACGAGAAGCTGATTGAGCCATTTCTATATACACGCAGTCCCCGCGCCTACGCATTCTATTTGGAATCCGCTCAATCCATGGCGATTCCGAGTCCGTCCAAGCTGCTGCAGGCGGTGTGCGAGGGCTATGCGGCCGTTCTGTTCGAGTCCAGACTGTATCTGGTTGACGTCAACAAACGCCCGAATGCGCCTATTACGGAAGCGAAGATTGAAACCGTCATTCAAGGTCCGCAAAATTCGTTCAGCGAAAACATAGAAACCAATATGAACATGATCCGCCATCGGTACACCAATCCGTCGCTTCGCTTTGAGGTCACGTCGGTTGGTACCCGTTCCCGAACGATGACTCTGATTATGTATGACGAGGAGAAGGTCGATTTTCACTTGCTGGACACCATTCGCCGCAAGCTGGACGGTTTGAACGCCGACCTCGTCCAATCGGCGGGGCAGCTGGCCCAGATGCTGACGAGTCAGCGCCGGAGATTGTTCCCGACGATTATGGTCTCGGAGCGGCCCGACCGGGTGGCGCTTAATTTGACGCAAGGCAAAATCGTCGTGATGATCGAGGGCGAGCCGTTTGCGCTCATTGCGCCGGCTGTTCTGTATGATTTTATGGCTTCCACGGAAGATATTTATCAATATTACTGGATATCCCGGTTCCTGCTGTGCCTTCGTTATCTTGGACTGTTTATCTCGGTATCCTTGCCTGCTATCTACGTCGGGGTAACCGCCTACAATCCGGAGCTGTTTCGCGTCCAGCTTGCGCTGTCCATTGCAGGAAGCCGCATCTCGGTGCCGTATCCAGCCTTTATCGAGGTGCTTTTTATGCTGCTTATGATGGAGCTGCTCACGGAAGCGAGCTTGCGGTTGCCGAAGCACATTGGACAGACGGCTACGACAGTCGGCGGGCTGATTCTAGGTCAAGCTGCTACCCAAGCTGGTTTAGTCAGCGACCTTATGATCATAATCGTCGCTGCTGTTGCCATATCCAACTTTGTTATCCCAATTAACTCCTTTTCCTTTGCCGTACGTGTCATTAAATATCCGTTTCTCGTCGTTGCGACGCTGTACGGACTGATTGGTCTTATGGTCGGTTATATTGCACTGATCGCTTATTTATGTCATCTGGACAGCTTCGGGCAGCCCTTCCTTAAAATCTTCAAAAATGACGACGAACAAATTCGGGGTGGTATTCTCTGAACCGCTATTTCTTGTACCTGGTTGTATTAAATATGATTGCGAACGTGATCGCCTTCGTTCCGCGGATTTTAATTGATAACCGTTATGATGGGGCGATCATGTCAATGCTTATTGCGATCCCCATTAGTATGAGCCTGTGCGCATGCATGATCTGGGCAATGTCTCGATTTCCGCAGCAAAGCATCACTGAGATTGCAGCCAGACTGCTGCCCAAGTGGCTGGAAAAAACCGTACTGCTATACTTTCTCGTCATGTGGTATTTGGCGGGACTCATTACGCTCTACTATTTTTCAGACATTACAAAACGGTTTATTAATCCCGACTTTTCCCCCTTCGAGGCGATGCTGCTGTATGCAATCGCACTGATGTTTATGATTCAGATGGAATCGAGACGTGCGCTATATATGCTGGAGATATTGCTCGTCCTGCAGGTGCCGTTTATTTTATTTATTATGCTGAAAGCTACGATCAACCATAATATGATGTGGGACTCGATGCAGGAGGCGGCGACTTATGTTGCAAATATGCCCAGATGGCTTTGTGTTGCAGCTGCGACGCATGTGTTCTCGGGTTATTTGAACCTTATTATATTCAACAATGTGTTTCACAAACCGGTCAAGCTGTGGCTCGTGTGGATCGTCGGTGCGGTCGGCATATTGAATCTGACAACGACCTATTTTATCCCAATCGGTATGCAGGGGATGGATGGTGTGGGCAAGCTTATCTATATGTGGTTTACGACTGCCGATTCCATTCGCCTGGAATACGGCATTATCGATCGGCTTATCTTCGTGTTTCTCTTGCTTTATCTGAATATATCACTGTTAAGCGCCTTCGTTCACTGGCATGTAGCGCTCCAGATGGGTAAAGCCCTGTTTGGCAAAAGGAGCGAAAAAACGCAGTTGTATGTATCGTGGGGAACAGGGGGGCTTTTCGCTGGACTCGCTGTGGCGGCTTCCTTCTGGATTTATGAAATCACGATGTTCCGTTATACACAAGGCTGGCTGCTGTTTCGCCTGGGGAGCGAAGCGGTGCTGATCGGGTTGTTGTTCGTGCTTGTCATGTTGCAAAAAAGGAGGCAAGCCGCATGATCCGGCGCATCATTCTCCTCGTAGTTTTCCTATTTCCATTGCTGCTATCCGGCTGTGCGATGCAGGGCTACAAGGATGTCGATAAACGCTTTTTTGTCGTGTCCATGGGAATCGATCCCGGTGGCGAAAAATTCCGATACCGGGTTCATGTCAAGCTGGCGATTCCAATGGATAAGCCGGGTGCGGGGAAAGAGGCGTTCCAAATATTGACCGGGGAATCCGATACGATCGGTGAGGCAATTCGCGCTATTAAAGGGGAAGCCGATAAAGAGCTGGATTTCGGGCATATGAAGCTTGTTGTCGTTGGGAAAAAGCTGCTGAATGAGCCGCTTGATGATGTGTTTGACTGGTTCCTGCGAAGAAGAGATGTACAGAAGGTGGCATGGGTTACGGTCGGTGATCCCGATGCGCTTCGAATATTGGAAATCGTGCCGAAATCCGAACGATTACCCTCGAATGCATTGTTTCTTGCATTCGGTAGGGAGAGCATTGAGTCGTCGCAGATCATCGAGACAAAGCTGTTTGCACTGCACAGACAATTCCATGAGCGCGGCTTGAGTCCCTTATTGTCGGTGACAAAGGAGCAGCAGGCGGGACAGCTGTTTTCAATTAATACTTCAGTAATTATTGGAGATGATGGAAGAGCGGTATGGCTGG
>JBEPYM010000103.1:0-12655 GCA_041641375.1 Paenibacillus sp. | reverse complement strand
CCATAAATCCCGGAACTAGCTGCACCGTCCCCCGCAGCGCCTCCCGCTGCACAAAGCCGAGCCCCTCAGACAAGAAGCTCCCGGCGCCTCCCGCTTCCCCCCACAGACTCTCCAGCTCCTCCATCAGCAAGGATCGCCCCCTCAGCCTCTCCAGCACCCGGATCCGGAACGCCGAATCCCCCGGCACCCGCTCAGCCTCGCCCGCATCCTTCGATCGCCGAAATCGAGGAATGCCCTCACCCGCCGGCAGCCCCCTCCTTTTGATCCAGCTAAATACCCGCCCCACATCCCCACCGTATTGCTCCAGCCCATCCCGCCATACACAAGCCTGTCCGAACGACCAAGCCCGATCCCCCGCTACCCAAATCAGCTCCCGTCCCCGCCAAAACTCCACATCCACCGACGGACAGATCGTTACCCGCCATTCCTCCGCAACCGACCCAGCCCTGTCATCCAATACCCCATACACATATCCCCGCAGCACAAAAAAAGCACTCCTTTTACGCGATTCGTAAAAGAGGTGCTTCCTCACTTGCCGTTATTGTACACCCTGTAAGCGATTCCACGCAAGCTCCAAATAAAACGGCCCGCTTACCAAGCCGCTTTGCCGAGCACGTCCTCACCAAGATCCATCCTTGTCAGCCTGATTCGTGATGCGCCACCCAGCTCTGCAGCCAATCGCAACGCTTCCGCCTCGCTGCTCGCCGACAATACCTGAAGCTCCCGCCTACGTCCCCATCGTTCGACAATCGGCATCGTGTCGTCGCTCGAGGATGTGTCGATTACCGTCACAAGCGCATCTCTACCCGAAATCCACGACATTCCGCTGATGACTCGCAACACCCACTCCACCCGGTTCCCGTTATTCCTGGTGATTACAACCCAATGCTGCTCCTGATTCCGGCCTATGGTGCGGGCATGCAGCCTGTGTACCACGCAGGCGCTGAGCGCGTACACGCCGATGATTACCACCAATTGCTCCACCATGCGGCATACCTCCTCTATAGAGATACTATATGCCGCAGATGCGCCTAAGGTGTCGGGTTACAGCGTGACCCAGCCATTTTTAATTGCGATGATGACCGCCTGGGTCCGATCGTCGACCTCCATCTTCTGAAGGATCGAGGATACATGATTCTTCACCGTCTTCTCACTGATAAAAAGGAATTCCCCAATGGACTTGTTGCTCTTCCCTTCCGCCATCAGGCGAAGCACTTCCGCCTCGCGCCTTGTGAGGGGGCTGTCCTCATGATGAATGTACTTGACGCCTGCTTCATTCGCACCTTCCGGCGCGTTCTCGTAGCCCTTCTCCTCGAGATACGTCATCCGGCGCAGCTGATTGATCAGCTTGCCCGTCACCTTCGGATGTATGTAGGCTTGCCCGGCCACTACGGCACGGACCGCGTTCAGCAGCGCTTCCGCTTCCATATCCTTGAGCAGATAGCCGGAAGCTCCCTTGCGAAGCGTCTCGAACACATAGCTCTCATCGTCATGAATCGAAAGAATAATGATCTTCACATCGGGAAAAAAGTCTCGCAGCCTCGAGGTAGCCGCTACCCCATTCTCAATTGGCATATTGATGTCCATCAATACGATATCCGGCTGAACCTCATTGCACATCTCCACGACCCGAATGCCGTCCCCGCACTCGCCGACGACCTCCAGATCACTTTCCATATTGATGATCCGCTTCAGGCCTTCGCGGAACAATTGGTGGTCATCCGCAAGCAAAATTCTAACCTTTCGATTGCTGTTCGGCCTCAGATCCATCATCAGGCTGATCCTCCTTGTGGATATTGACTGGTATTAACATCGACACCTTCGTACCCGCCCCAAGCTCCGATTCCAGCTCGAACCGTCCCTCGAGCAGCTCGACGCGTTCCTTCATGCCAACGATGCCGAAGTTGGAGCGCTGCTTCAGCAGCCCCTCCAGCATCTCCGTACGAAAGCCGGCTCCGTTATCCTGGATGACAATTTTGACCATCTGCTTCTGAAACGTGACAGCCAAGGAAACAAAAGACGCTCTGGCATGCTTGAACACATTAGAGAACGCTTCCTGAACGAGCCGATAAATCGCCACCTCCATGGCCGAAGGCAGCCTCTGCTCCTTGCCGATCAGATCGAACTTCGTCCGGACGAGCGTCTTTTCCTCGAAATCTTGAGTATATTTGCGTAATGTCGGAATCAAGCCAAGATCATCAAGCGCCATCGGCCGCAAATTAAACATAATCTTGCGGACTTCCTCCAGCTCGGTGCGAATTTGACTCTTCAGATCGCCTAGCTCCTCCTTGACGGAGCCGTATTCCTGCTTGGACAGCATGCGCTCGGCAATCTCGGCGCGCAGCACCAAATTGGCGAGTGACTGCGCAGGTCCGTCGTGCAGCTCCCTTGCAACCCGCTTGCGCTCTTCTTCCTGGGCCAGTATGATCTTGAGCCCAAGCAGCTGCCGATTCTTCGCCGACTCCACAATGCGGGTAACCTGACTCAAATCACCGGATAAATACTCCAGGACGACATTGATCTGCGAACCTACAATATCCGCACGCTCAATCGTGCGCTCGCCGTTGCGAATCCGCTGCTGGAGCTCGTTCCGCCGCTCCTTCAGCATCGTTTCCTTCTCCCGGTATATCGTGAGCTCCAGCTGAAGCTGCGTCGCGTTCTCATACGCATCCCGGATATCCTTCTCCTTAAAACGTTGAAAATCACGGCTGACATCCACAAGCCGAATGCGCGCCCGCTTGTAGTCGAGCTCAAGCTTGTCCACCTTCTCGATCGTGCGCTGCGTCTCCTGGATCACCTGCTCCAGCTCCAGCTGTAAAGCTAGCAATTCCTTACGAGCCGCCTCGCTGATTTCAAAGATCTGATACTTGCTGCTCTCCATGACTTCGGTGGCATTCTTTATGACACGATCGATGGATTCTACCCGGACTTCCAACGCGGCCCCTTCTTTCGATGACAGATCTGCTGTCATTTAATAGTATCATATTTTACTGTCAAGCAGTAAATGGGAATAACTAACTATCGAAGTAGGCCTTTAGATGTAGATTGTCGATTTTCGCTATTGAATTGTCACTGTCCGGGTCGCCCCTTCCCATCCGACCTTCCAGCCCAGCTGTTCCGACAGCATGCGCAGCGGAACCATCGTCCGTCCACCCATAATGAAAGGCGCCGTATCCAGCGCGACTCCCGCTCCGTTCACCCGAAGCGTCAGGCCGTCTACATTCATCTCGATCAGACTGCCTCCGCGCACAACCGTAACGCGCCGGTCCTCCGGTGACCAATACACACTGCCGCCGAGCGCATCCGTGACAAACTTGACCGGGACGAAGGTCAGATCGTTCACAATGACGGGTGCTTGGTCCATCGCCACCGGCTTGCCGTTCACCGTCAGCTCGGTCTGGTCAATCGTCAGCTTGACGGCAGGCTTCTCCATGCCCGAATCATTCCCCGTCGGTCCGCCACCTGTGTACAGAAACATCACATCATCAAGCGCAATATCTCCCTTGGCTGGACGCTGACTCTGTCCCTCGGCATTATTCACCACATAGAGTTGATGCAGCCGGGTCGGGAACGTCACGCCGAGCCCCGCCAGCGGAACGGTGATCGTTCGCCAGCCCGTCCAATCCATACGCTGCACCAGATCGATGCGCTGCTCCTTCCCTTTCGGATCGAGGAACTCCGCCCGCAGCCTGTGGTTGGAGCCGTCACCATATACACGCAGCTTGATCGCCGAAGGCTCGCCCTCTACCGGAATGCCGTCCCCTGCAAAATCCGCATATGCTGCCTTCACGCCTGTACCTTTTGAGAAATCGTATGCAATCTGAAGCGACGTATTTCGACCCGCCGGATCCGATTGTTTGTAATTGCGGACGAGCGCAACCGAACCGCCGGTTTGCTCCGGGTAGCCCTCGAACGCAATCAGGAACGGCGACGACTCAAAATCCGCAACGAGTCGTTCGACGCCTTGGCTAATGGCCAGCATCCCCGGGAATCCGTCATAACGCGCGACGACACGTCCAACACTGCCCTTCACGAAGCTTTCGATCATCAAGACGCCCGTATTGCTCACCTTGCCCTTCATGCCGAGCAGCTCCCACTGTACCGAGCCGTTCGGTATGACGCGCCTCGTCCCATTGGCCAGCGTCGCCGATGCCGTCAGCTGATATTGCCCCCCTTCAAAAAAAGCCGTCGAATTCGATGTGATCTCCAGCCCCTTGATTTGAGCGCGTCCGATCACTACAAGCTCCGTATCCTGCCGAACCGTCGCCGCTGCCGCTCCCGCACTCGTTTCGGTGCCGCTAATCGTGACTTTCGTCACACCCGGCTTAGCCGCGGTAAACACGGAGCCCTGCAACGAGCCGATCTCATCCTGCGGCTTCGTCCAGCTGACACGCAGCTTAGCCATATCGACCGGATTAAAATACTGGTCATACGCCTTGGCCGACAATTCCGTCTTCTCTCCGATAAACAGCTGCTTCGCACCCTCTACGACAAAGCCCTTCAGCGGGGAAGCCGGCGCCGTCGAATACACGCCGATACCGTTCACAACCAGCCGCTCGCCTCCGAATTCAGTCCGGTTGATGAGCTTCGGCGCCAGCTCGCCAAGCGGCCGCGCAACAAGCTGCGTCGAGCCGCCGCCGTCCAGGTTCATCCCGCGCCACACGCCGACGCCGATCATAAACTGCTGCAGCTCCGACATCGTCATCCCTTCGCTGTCATCCCGACGCTCGATCGTAATAAGATATACGTACCGGCTATCCTTGGAGAAGCCGATCGCCGTCCGGGCCCGGAAGCCCTCCAGCGAACGCACCTCCCGCGACCAAGCCGCCGGCTTGCCGTCCTCCACCATAATCGTATGGCCGCCGATCATCATCTGAATGGAGCGCCAGTCGAACGCACCCGTCTTAGTCGGATCCAGCGGAACAATTTCATATTCCAGCGTTACCGGCTCCCCGACCTGAAGATGCTTCATGACAAACTCCGCCGCTTTCCCATGGGAACGCAAAATATAGCCGTCCTCCGGGGCGATCATGTTGACGATGCCGCCGTCAAATTTTTGCTGTACGATCCCGTTGCGCACCAGCACCTCCGTCGGATTGGTGACCCCATCGTTCGAGCGGTCCACCTGACCCCACGCGCTAGTATACATATAGAGCCCGTCGATCATGCTATGCTGGCCGCCTGGCTCATACCAGTAATACGTCTTGTTGATGCCGCCGAGCGGGAACGTCGGTCCATGCTTCGCCTTCACCTGACCCTTGAACGTGAACAGGTCAATTACCGGCTTGCGGTCCTTCGTCAGAGCGAACGTATAAAATCCGGGCAAATACGGAGGCGTCGCCATCAGCTTGCCGTCCGAAATTTGCGGTCCGATCGGCACCCCTTCAGCCATCGTGTTATAGAAATCTCCGTTCACACCTGCAATCGCGCCCGTCTCTGTCACCATACCGTGTACCGTATTCTTCTTGGTAAATTGATTCCCCTCGCCCGTCATCACATCAAGTTTAATGTTCGGGTTGTGCAGATCCACCTCGACTACGCGGGCAATCGATCTCGCCTGCTGTCCGCTGCGAACACCCTTCCACTCATAGGTTTTGAGAATCGCGCCGGACGATAAAATCTCCTCGCGCGTAAGTGTAATCGACTGTTGGGGCGCCGGGGCTTGAGCAGGATTCGCGGCATTCGCATTATCCGAAGCCAAAACCGCCGGGACCGCCGCCACCGACCACGATGACACCGCCATGGAACAGCTGAGAGCTAACGTGACAAGCTTTTTACTCCATTTCATATGAATCTCTCCCTCTATCTCTATTTGGTATGGTAAGGTTTCTATGTAATATAGACTTCATCCTTTAGGAAAAAGTTGCTGTATCATTCGAGCTTCCCCCTCAATTTCGGCCAGCCCCCCTATTTCCCAATATTTCCCGCGCTAATGATTCACACGTATCCTAATTCTCTTTTTCCCGACCATTTCCCAACGTAACACTCCAGACTGATGCTATTCCCGCAAACATGAACATTTCTCCCTCCCGCCCAAAAAATAGGACCACTGCATATCGTTACAATGGGGAATCCGCCACTCACTCGAGAATAGCGCGTGTGGAGATCGTTAGCCAGCCAGCGCCTAACCATGCGTTCAACTGAGCATTTTCCCACAAAAAAAGCGCCCGCACCCTAAGGTACGAACGCTTCCCATTTCAATTCCCTTATGCCATTGCGTCCAGCTTCAGCTGCTCCGCCTTATCGGTGCGCTCCCACGGGAGGTCGATATCGTTCCGGCCGAAGTGGCCGTAAGCCGCCGTCTGGCGATAAATCGGCTGACGCAGGTTCAGCATCTTGATGATGCCGGCCGGGCGCAGGTCGAAGTTCTTGCGAATCACTTCAACCAGCTTCTGCTCGCTGACGGTGCCTGTGCCGAACGTATCCACTGCAATGGATACCGGCTGCGCTACGCCGATTGCGTACGCCACCTGCACCTCGCACTTGGTAGCTAGTCCCGCCGCGACGATGTTCTTCGCAACATAACGCGCCGCATAAGCACCGGAGCGGTCAACCTTCGTCGGGTCCTTGCCGGAGAATGCGCCGCCGCCATGGCGAGCGTAGCCGCCGTACGTATCGACGATGATTTTGCGCCCTGTAAGTCCTGCATCGCCTTGCGGTCCGCCGATAACGAAACGACCCGTCGGGTTGATGAAATACTTCGTATTGGCATCCAGCAATTCCGCGGAGACAACCGGCTTGATCACATGCTCATGAATATCGCGCTTGATCCGCTCCAGCGTAATTTCCTCCGCATGCTGCGTCGAAATGACGATCGTATCAACACGAACCGGACGGTCACCCTCGTATTCAATCGTAACTTGCGTCTTGCCATCCGGACGAAGATACTCCAGAATGCCTTCCTTGCGCACATACGACAGGCGGCGTGCCAGACGGTGCGACAGCGAGATCGGAAGCGGCATCAACTCAGGCGTCTCGTTCACCGCGAAGCCGAACATCAAGCCCTGGTCGCCGGCGCCAATTGCCTCAATCTCGTCATCCGACATCTGGCCCTCACGCGCTTCGAGTGCCTTGTCCACACCTTGCGCAATATCGGCCGATTGCTCGTCGATCGAGGTCAGAACCGCGCAAGTTTGATAGTCGAAGCCAAATTTGGCCCGTGTATAGCCAATTTCCTTAATGGTGTTCCGTACGATGGACGGGATGTCCACGTATTCGGAACGAGTGCTGATTTCACCGGCTACCAGAACGAGTCCGGTTGTTACCGATACCTCGCACGCTACGCGCGCGTTCGGATCATTCTTAAGAAACGCGTCCAATACCGAATCGGAAATTTGGTCGCAAATTTTGTCGGGATGCCCTTCTGTTACAGATTCCGATGTGAATAAACGGCGTCCTGCATTTGTCATCTTGCAACTACCTCCTTATAAACTCCACCATAATACAGTGTATGTATTCCGAATGCAAAGCAAAAAAGAAACCTTTCCCAGTGGTGGAAAAGGTCATCCGTCACCTTCCGCAACCTATATTACAAAAATTGTCGAGTGCTGTCAATGTATATCCCTTGTCACAATGATAAATTAATAATTATGGCTGAAACGAAGCCTCTTCTGCTTTCCGGACCAGCATCCGCGTAATATGTCCGCCTACCGCGCCAGCATCTCGTGTAGACAGATACCCCCAATATGCTTCATGTGCCGGGCCGTAGCTGCCGACCGATCCTAGCTCAGAACCGAACTCGACGTTCCCTACGGCACCGGACCCAGCACCGCCGATGGCCAGCCCCAGCTCCGCTGCGATTTCATACTTCAACACATCAAGCGCCTGCTTCGCTTCCTTCACCAAAATCCCCATTGCGCCCACACCTCCACTCTGATTTGAGTTACAAGCTTAGTGTGGTCGGCCGTTAGCCAAATTACATTCATAAGATGTTGGCGGCAGGGGTAAAATTATGGCGAGACGGTTGTTCCATCCGCATTCATAATTAAATACGCGCCGCGCACCATGACAAAAATGTCGGAGCGGTTCTCCCTGGCATCCGTCTTGATTCCTCGCCCCTCCCGGGGAAAAACCAACAGATGATTCAGCGGAATTTCGGCGCCGTTCCCGAGATCCTTCCCATCCGTCACGTCCGGTATGCCGTTCTCCGTATTGCTGTATGCGGTTGCCTTGCCGGTTCGCACGATCATCTCCGTCCCGACTCCGCCCATCAGCGTCTGACCAGGCTTGAGCTGTACAACGATCAACGAAGCATCCGCCACCGGTCGAGGAGCTGCCGGCGTTTGGGGAGCCGCGCTCACCGCTTTCTTCACTTCCTCTTCAATCAGCTTCTTGATTGCCGCTTCCGTCAACTGCGGTGTCTGCGCAGCAGGAGGGGCAGGCGTTGCCGCCGGAGGAGGCGTTCCACCGGATGCAATCGTCCGCACCAGCTCGTCCACATAGCTCTTCGTCACTATCGGGTCATTGACCGAACCCGGAAGATTGGACTGGAGCCCCGTACTCGCATGTGAACCCCACACATTCCCCGCATACACACTTGTTCCTATCAAAATGACTGCCGTCAGCACCTGGATCGTTTTTTTGCGCATCATGTTTCCCCGTGTCCCCCATTTTTGCGAGCTTCTCCTATTCTACCAAAAAGGTCGAATGCTGTCATAGTATCCTCTTCATTGCCCCGCTTCGTATGGCATGCTACTATATTTTTATTATCCATCGGGAGGGCTTACCAGTGAAAATACGATATTCCATTGCAAGTGCGTTAATATTCGCCCTATTCTTCCAAATTACCGCGTCTGCCGCGACCAAGACGTATAACCAGTACCCCGTCGTTCAGCTTCGTGTCAATGATAAAGAGATTGTCCACAGTGTTCCCGCGATCAATATGGATGGAACAACGCTCGTTCCGATCAGAGTCGTCAGTGAGAGCTTAGGCGCAAAGGTGTCTTGGGACAGCGCAACGGGTACCGCATCGATTTCGAGTCCCCAATCCGAGCCGCATCCCGCACAAGACTATATCGTGGAGCTGGAGGACTTGATTGAGGAGCTGGAGGTGCTTCGCGAAGAAATTCGTATTGCCAGGGACATCTACGAGGTTCGAGCGCTGAACGGCTTCATGAAGGCGATCCAGATGGAGAAAGGCAAGGCGTTGTCCCAGAAGGCTCTCGACCTGCAGAGCAAACTCTTCCAGCACGGCGATAAGCTTACGGATCCGAAGCTTTCGGCATCCTTCCTGACGTTGATGAACGCGTTAACCTCCGCAATCAAGCTCTATCAGGATTCAGTTGATCTCTATGTCCGCTATATGGAGGATGGACAAAGACAATACCTGGAGTTCTACGTTACGGTTTTTGCCAGTGCGTATCAGAAGGAGCTGGAAATGAAGAAGCTGCTGAAGGACATAGCGAGATCCATCAAATAGTTTCGTATCACGGAAAAAAGCGTGGGACATGGAGGCTCCATCCCACGCTTTTTGTATGGTTAATTTTTGAACGTAGTGACCAGCCTTTTCACCGGACCGCTAGCCGTCTCGATCTTCTCATACATCCGAATCGTCAGGTTCGTCTCATGCTGTTCCGTCCGTAGCTGGGTGAAGCTGACGCTCGTTTCGCCGCTCAGCAGCTTGCGGTTCGGACCGATCGGACGAACGAACGACATCTCTTCGCTTCCCAGCGTTCTGCCGAACGCGTCCTCGATTTCAATCAGCATGGTGGAGGAATCATTGTCCACAATAACCTTATCGACTTGATCGATGTCCATCACGAGCCTTAAACGATAGGCATACCCGGCAGCAAGCGAATAGGTTGCCGACATACTCCAATGATTCAGCTTCACGTTGAACGGATAGAAGGAGAACTCCCTGTCATCGCCCGGCTGCTTCGCGGACACCTGCAGCGCGGCGAGGTCGGAGCGATACATCGTTTGACCGTTGGAAACGACGTCCTGGAGCTTCAGATACAGATTCTCCCCCGTTTCCGAAGACGGTACGACAAAGCTGTACACGACCGAAGCCGCTAATCCCGGCATGATTCGGTCTGCCACCCGCACCTGTCTCGCACCGGTGTACGTGTACCCGTCCTGACTGACCAGCTCCGCTTGGAACGGCGGGATCGGCACAGGCTGCGTATTGCCGTTCTCGAGCTTCACCTTCGCTACAACTGTTTTGTATCCAACGCCTTGGCTCTCGTGAATGCTCAGCTCAACCAGCGACGTGTTGATGCCTTCCGGGATCAACGGCGAAAATTTCTGCAGCGGAATATTGTCGCCAAGCTTATACGGGAAGCTGCGCGTAACTGCGCCTGCATCCGGAAGCGCGATATCGAGCCTACCTACCGTATACTGCGTTGTCTTCGGCGCGCCGCCGCTGGAGAGCTCCGTATGGGATTCCGGCGTTACGACCGTCAGCCGCTTCAGCTTGACGCCTTCCTTCACCGGAACCGCCATATGCACATATTTGCTCTCACCCGGTTCCACGGTTGCCGTTCCGACTTCAATCCGAGAGCCCTTGAACACTTCCTTGTCGTCGCGTCCGTCCATCATAAACATCGGTACCGTTTCCCGGAACGGACCCGGATTATAGACATTCAGCTTGATTACAGCTTGCTGGGACATGCCTGCATATTGCTTTGTCTCCGAGATCGGCGTAAAGACAAGCGGGGACTTCAATGCAGGCAGCATGAACGGCTCTCCCCACTTTACCAATGCGTTTGGCTGCTCCGCCGCAAATTGCGTTCCTGTCCAGACATACCCTTCCGCCGCTACGGCCAGCTTCACCGTCTCCTGCTTCGGGTATACGAAGTAGTCGACATCCACCCAAGCGAGCTCAGCGAGCTCGATCGTCTCACTGGTCGGCAGGCTGAGATAGTAGCTCAGCTCCACCTCGGATTGGGGACGAATCGATCTTGCATTCATTGCATCCGCGGTCATGGTGTAGTCGATCCCGTCACTTGTGCGGATCCGCACTTCGTACTCAGGCACTCGGGTCAAGGTGCGGCCCGTATTTTTCATGCGTACAACCGCACCAATCCGCACCGAGCTCGACTCACGCTCGTTGAGAATGCTTTTTACTTGAACCTGCAGCTGATGGGTCAACGTATAGGATGGCAATTGCAGCGCTGCAAGGGCAGGCAGCTGCAGCAGCTGCGAGCCGGGAGCTTGACTGTCGGCAGCCCAAGCGGCGCCCGCCCCCGAAATCAGCAGCGAGGAGGACAAGGTTAACGTAACGGCAGTTTTTTTCCAGGTTTTCATTGATCGGTTTCCTCCTTGTTACTTCGCAAGCTGAACTTTTTCTTTATCTTTAAGCTGATGCTGTCCGGAGATGACGATTTGCTCGCCTTCCTTCACACCCTCGCGCACTTCCTGCATCGTCTCATTTAGACGGCCCAGCGCTACCTTGCGCTTCTCCACCGTATCGCCGGCATAGACGAACACGAACGTCTCGCTGCCTTCGCGCACAACGCTTGCGGTCGGGATCGTGACAACGATCTGCTCCTTGTCTTCACCGAGCAGCACCTGTGCCTTCGAGCCCGGCTTCAGCTTCAAATCCTTGTTGGGTACCTCTAGCTCCAGCTGATACGATTTGGTCGAGGGATTCATCACCTTCGACAAATACGTCACCTTCGCTTTCGTGCGCTGGACCGTACCCGGTACGTAGAATTCCAGCTCCTGCTTGCCGCGAATGCTCTCCGCCGCCGTTTCCGTCAAGTCGGCCTTGATTTTCACCGGATCGACCTGCAGCACCTGCAGCACTCGGGTTCCCGGCTGTGTTTGCATACCCAGCTCCAGCGGCAGCTCGGTAATCAGTCCGCTGATCGGCGCTTTAATATTGTAGTTGTCCAGATTGGTCGTCGCCTGCTCGAGCCCAATCTGTGCCTGCTTTAATCCGATTTCATAATCATCGATGGATAAGGTCGCGTTCAGTGCTGCCTGCCTGCTCTTGAGAATTTCAACATCGCGAACGGCCTGATTGTATTTGATCTCCATATCCTCAAGCTGCGTCTTCGTCACGAGACCTTGATCATAATCGTTGCGCATTTTGTTAAACGCCTTGAGCAAATCCTTCACACCTTGCTCCGCCTTCGCAACGTTATTCGCCATCTCAGCCTTCGTATTCGGAATATCCAGCTGTCCGCGGGTAAAGCTGCTCTGTGCGCTGCGCAGCCCAAGCTCCGCCTTCTGACGGTTCAATACCGCATCGTCCTGCTTCAGTCTGATAATCGTCTCGCCCGCCGCCACATTGTCGCCGCGGCGCTTCAGAATCTCAACGACATCGGAGCCGACCTTTGCAAAAACGTCCATTTGCACCGATGCGACGATATCCGCCACCTGCTCATCCGGCTCACCAATTTTCTGCTTCGTCGCCTTCGTTATTTTGATCGTTTTCACTTGCTCCTGCACATTGGCCGCAGGCGTCTCCTCCGGCGGCTTCGCCGAGCAGCCGGCCGCGAGCGCGGCCCCCAGCAGCAAAGCGCCCATTACCTTCGCTCCGTGCTCCAGCACGTTGCGTTTCTCATTGCGTGGCATCATCGTCTCGATCTCTCCCTCTCTATTGAATAGCTGCGGCCGGCTTCGATTGCGCAGCGCGCTCTTTGCGTGTAAACAACCGCTTCAGCCTGACCTGGAGCGAGTGAATCAAATCATACACAACAGGGACAACAAC
>JBEPYM010000102.1:0-12705 GCA_041641375.1 Paenibacillus sp. | reverse complement strand
CGCTACCATAACGGGTTGGACGCTGCACGACTCTGCCAAAAATATATATAAAGCGAATGTGAGCTCCTCTTTGCAAACCCGACAGCTCTATGTGAACAACGTTCGAGCACAACGAGCCAAAGGCGCGAACAATCCATCCGGCTTTACAGTCAAACAAAATTATGGCTATGATTTGTCCGGATCCGCTCTTGATATCGTTAATTACAAAAATCTCACTGATGTAGAGCTCGTAGATTATCGGGAATGGCGTATGTTTCGCTGTAAGATTGGCAGCATCAGCGGATCTGCTCTGAACATGGCTCAGCCTTGCTGGAAGAATGCCCGTATATGGACCACCCGAACCGGCTCCAACAGTCAGTATGATATGCAGGCACCCAAATGGATTGAGAATGCTTACGAGCTCCTGGATGCAGAGGGAGAATGGTATCATGACCGCACCGGTGCAATAGACAATACAACGCAGCCTAAAATTTACTATAAGCCGCGTGCCGGCGAAACTATTTCTACTGCGACAGTCATTGCACCAACGCTGGAAACGATTATTGATGGGGCTGGATCCAGCTTGAGCACCCCTATACAGAACATCACAATTCAAAATGTGAACTTTGCCTACGCAACTTGGCTGTATCCATCGTCCACGGATGGTTATGTGAGCAATCAGGCGGGCATGCTTCACTATGGTCAGGATTCGGGCTACTGGTATGATCTGAAGAAAACGCATGCTCATGTAACCTTCAAGACCGCCAAAAATGTGACGCTGGAACGCAATACCTTCAAGTACATGGGGGGGGCGGCGGTCAATTTCGAATACGGCAGTCAGAACAACCTGATCGTTGGCAATCGATTCGAGGATTTGTCCGGTCATGCCGTTTTGCTGGGAACGATGACGAATCATGCATCGCACCCGTGCGGCGACGTCTCGAGCTGTGATTCTGCCGAAATTGTCAAGAACAATATCGTGCGCAGCAATTCGATAACGAAGATCGGTCAGGAGCACTTCGACGCTACAGGGATCTGGGCAGGCTACACGGATGGCACAGTCATTGAACGGAACGAAATTCACGACATTCCGTATACCGGCGTCTCCGTTGGTTGGGGCTGGGGACGCGCGGATGCCGGCGGTTCCGCAGGGTATACGACTGACACCGTGTCCAAAAACAATAAGATCAATTACAATCGAATCTACGATTATATGAAAATACTTCGCGATGGTGCGGGAATCTATACACTTGGCAGCCAGAGCGGTTCGCAGATTACAAACAACTATGTATACAATGGCTCTTACGCGGGAATTTACCTGGATAATGGCACACAGCATTACAATGTGAACAATAACGTTGTGGATAACATTGCGGACCGCAAGCTGTGGCTGTTCATTCAGAAGGATGTTACGCCATACTCCATTAACAATACGGCTCAGTACAATTTTTATGGCAAATATAATGGAACAAATTTAAGCGCATCTACACACACGAACAACACCGTAAACAATAATACAGCCGGAATTACCGGTACCACTGCGGTGTCCATCATCAACAATTCCGGTATGCTTTGCCAGTATCTTCACATGAAGGGTGGAACAAGCTGTCCGACCAACTGGTGGAAGCTGGATGAGACTGGCTCGACCACAACCGCAATTGATTCCGCCGGTTCTAGGAATGGTACGATGACGAACGGGGCAACCTGGTCGGCCGGGGGTAAATCAGGCGGTGCGGCGTTCTTCGACGGAGTGAATGACTACATTGCCATCCCGGCCATTCTCAATCCGCAAACGACCAACTTCACATTCGCGACTTGGGTGAATCTGAGCACGGCAATGGCGGCGAACCAAACCATTCTTCAACAGGAAGGGACGACGGGACGCACTATTCTGTACCGAAATTCATCCGGCAAGCTGGCAACCTCACTCGGTAATTCCGAGACTGCTTCTTCCGGCACCATCAATCTGAACACCTGGACCCACGTCGTTGTGGTCCGAGATGGAACTTCGGTTAAGCTGTATCTGAACGGTCAGCTTGATGGCTCCGCCACCAGAACGGTGGAGTCCGCCAACGGCAATTTGCGGGTAGGGATGCATAAGTCTCCTTCCACGTCCAATGAGGAGTGGGCTGGTTTGATCGACGATCTGCGCTACTACTCGGTTGCGCTGACCGACAATGAAGTGCTTGCTTTGTATAACAGCTATTAAACACGATAAATATCCGGTTCAAGCAGGTCCCGATCATTCGGGGCCTGTTCGTTTCTGTGCAAAATGCTATTTACAGCGACTTGGGCGGCATGCTATTGTGATTGAAATTGCAGGGCAGAGTTACTCACAATAGGAGAAATGGGGGACCGCAATGAAGCTCGTCTTTGTAACGGATTTACATCTGATATCGCCGCAGGATCCGAATCGTGAGCATCATACATCACGTGAATTTTTGCGCAAGGGCTGGCGCTCGTTCCGCAGCTTGATACCGGTCATTCAGCGAGAATCGCCGGATTTGGTGGTCTGTCTAGGTGATCTAGTAGATTGGTATTCCGAGGAGAATGTCGAGTTTGCGATGACGCTCATGGATGAACTGGGTGTTCCGTGGGTGATGACGCCAGGTAACCATGACTGTGAGCCATCGGACGGGGAAAAGCGGTATTATTCGGAGCCGGAAGAGACTACGGCACGCAATGCCTGGCTGCAGCAGGGCATCCCGCTGGACAACCGCATGCTCGATTTCGGCAGCGTGGGCCGGCTCGTGCTGCTTGACAGCGCCAACAGCAAGGTTCCTGATGGAACAAGAGAGTGGCTGAAGGAGAACATGGCGCCGCAAACCATAGTAGCTACACATGTGCCTCCTGACGTGCCGGAAATGCGAAGACTGATTATCGAGCTCGATTCGGAACGGAAGCTCCAGAAATATGTGCAGAGCGGTTCGCCTTGGGTGTTTGAGGAAGGATTGCGAGGACGAGCTAGTCATGTGCTCTGCGGACATTTGCACGTGCCGGCTTCCATGCAGAAGGACGGCACGTCTATGTCGCTGCTTGAGATGGCCATTACATGCAGCAAACGCTCGTATTCGGCAACCAGCAGCGCCTATGCGATGGACCTGCGTCAGGGGCACCAGCTTAAGCTGCTGCGTGCGGAATAAACAACAACGTTATTCCAGCAATCGCAGCAGCGCAATCCCGGCGAAGGTGAGCGACATGCCGACGATTTCGAGAGTGGTAAAGCGTTCCTTCAGCACAAGCCGGGCGTAGCCGATAATAAGCAGCACATTCGCAGCGGTAATCGCAGAGACAAGGCCTGCGATGCCGTCCCGGAATGCGAGTAGGATAAAGATCATACCGGATATGTTCGTAAGTCCGACCAGCATTCCCCAGGCGAAGGTTCGCGGCCTCGACCAGAGCTGTGGGGAGGGCTGCTCCAGAAAAACCGGCGCTCTGGCGCCCAGCCTCCAGAAGAGAAAGAAGCACACCGACCCGGTTGCGAACATGCCGAACAGCGTCGGGTACACATCTGCGAGCAGGATCATGGCTCCCTTGCCGGCCAGGTCGTTCGCGCCGAACATCAGCATCGCAATCGCTCCCCAGACGATGGCCGCATCAAGCTTGCGGAGCTGCAGCTCCTTCGATACACGCAGCAGGATGAGTCCGATCAGAATGACGATGAAGGACAGGCTCTGGCCGATATTTAGAACCTCTCCATACAATATATAGCCACCCAGGACAACAACGACGGGAGTTAGTCCTGTCATGATCGCCACGAGTGAGGCTTTGCCAACGGCAAAGCCCCGGTACATGGCCGCATTCGAGACGAAAGAGAACAAACCCATCAGGATGCCGACCAGATTCGCCGCCGTCCACGCACTGCCTGACAGCCATGCACATAGCAGCGCAACGAGTGCTCCGGATACGTAGACACCGAACAGCATCAGATTTCGGTCAATCGGCTTGCGGGAAGACCACTGATACAGAATGCCCCGCACGCCAAAACCCGCCGCGGCGAGCAGCGAAAATAACAGCCACATGGTTGAGCACCTCTCCTATTCCCCCATCATAGGAAGGTCAGGAGCTGCCGTCAAGTGAATGTCATGGCGATCTGCGTCGAATTGTGCGCTTTCCCGGGCAATAGAACGCAAACAAAGCGGGCACTCAGCCCGCTTTGCGCCCGATCAACACCGCCTCCAGCGTTCGCTTCACCTTGATCGCGGTATCCTTCTTGTCGACATTCTCAATGACGTATTCGCATTCCTTGCGATATCCCACCTCTTCGGGATAATGCCGTGAATAGCGCTCAATCACTTCATAATGAAAGCCCTTGGATTCGAGGCGTTCCAGCATGGCGGACTTGGAGACGTAAAGAAAGATTCGATAGGCATCGTCGCCCAGCAGCTTCTTCAGGTCGCTTGCACCGTACCGATTTACAATGACATACGCGTGACGGCCGGAATGGGCGTCTCGCAACAGATCGTCGCGGCGGATACCGTACGAATACCCGTCGATCACGACATGCTCGACGAATTCACCGTCGGCAGCCATCCGGCGAAACGTCTCTTCTGAGGTGTACATATATTCGGTCCGGTTCACATCATGGGACCGAGGAGGACGAGTGGTATACGATCTGACATGGGTGAAACCGAGAGATTCACCGACCATATGGGCAATCGTTTTGCGACCGGAGCCGCTAGTGCCTGTAAAGATGAACAGCATCGTTACCGCCTCCTCGTGCCTATCGTTACTTTTATTGTAGCTTTAATAGACTGAAAATTCAATAAATGATTTCAAGATCGATCCTTGCCGGCACGAATCTGGGAAGGGGTGAAGCCGGTGCGCTGCTTGAATTGTTTGCTGAAAAAATGAATGTTGGCATAGCCGAGCGCGTCTGCCACTTCGGTGACATTCATCCCGTTGTGGCGCAGTAAGTGGACGGCTCGTTCCACCTTCGTTCGAATGACAAACGATTCCGCCGTTTCGCCCATAATCTGTCTGAATACGATCGAGAAATATCGGGGCGACAGGCCTGCTCGTTCGGCAAGCGCGGCTAGCGTATGCAGAGAGCCAGGGGATTGACGTATCCAATGGGCGGTCTCACGAATGCGGACGGCAAGCTGGCGACGCGAATGGTCCCCAGCGCCATCATCAAGCTCCCGCCGATCCTCCCGGTCCAGATGCAACAGGAGAAGCTTCAGCAGCATCGCCGCTTCCTCCTGTATCCGGTATTCCTCCTGGTAGAACAGCTCCACATATTGGTTCAGCATCGCCTCCAACCAGATGGGGTTATGGATTCGCCTGTATCGGCGGGGCATCAGCTCCCGTACGGCAGGCTCCCAATCAAAATGCAGAAACGTAACGGTCAGCGGTTTGGCCGGATCATGCGTTGCATAGGTGCGATCACCGGGGCGAAAGAGGAAACAAGAGCCTGCCTGTACGGGGATCGGCGGTTCGCCGTTCACGGACATCTCGCCTTCCCCTGACCACGCATACCATAAGTCAAAATCGGTCAGCGGCTGATTGCGTAAATCCCACTTCCACCCCGGCTCACATGTTACCTTGCCGAAATTCGCAACGAGCCTCAACATTCGTCCCCACCTCAATATGCGTAATTGTATAAACTTTTTACGTCTTACTGTATTCATTTTACAACATTATTATCGTTATCATAAGAGATATCTACGTTGTATAGGATAACATATTTTTCAGGAGGAATGGGACGATGCTGCATCCTTTTATGGGTATTGAGCAATGGAATCGAATCGGAATTTCGGTGGAGGAGTCGGCAAGAAGGCTGCAGCGGATTGGCTTTGTAGACCGCAGGCTGATGCGGCTTGAGGCAGGGCATATGTGCGCAAGGCCGGAGTACGAGGTGAAGGGAGCGCTGGCGCGGTTTTGCTGGCAGGACGCCTATCACCACGATCAGCTCCGAAATCGCTGCAAGCAGCTTCGGATGAGTACGGTCGCGTTTGACAAGTGTCCGGATGAGCGGTTGGAAACGCTGATGGAGGAAGTGCTGCGGTCACCGGATACGATCCGTTTGCTGACGGCTCTGTTCGAGGTGGTGAAGCCGGCTTCGGTGGTAGCCTGCCGCAGATATGTGGAAGCAGCGCAGCCGATTGTAGACGAGCCGACTATTCTTATGCTTCGTCATCAGCTGATAGACAGGGAGGATCAGCTGGCGTGGGGAATAGAGGCATTACGCGTGCTTCGCAGCGCCGCCGATTCCGAGAGTCTGGCGTTCGCCGCCGTCTGGAAAGCCCATATCGCACAGCTGCTGGAGGCAGCCGGCGGAATCGACGGACAGCTCCCGTGTAAGGAGCTTGACCCTGCGCTCGTCGTCCAAAGCAAGCCGTTCGAGCTTCCTAGGGAAAGCACGAGAGACACCCGTTTCCGTACGGCTATTATTAAGAATGAAGGGATCACCTTCGAGGATAACGATCAGGGACGCTTCAAAAGTATGCTGTTTGCCAGATATTTCGAAATGTCGCCTGCCGAAGGGGTGGCAGCTGTACACTTTATGGCGCAAGGAAAGCCGTGGGCCTTCTATCTCGATACGGCCAGACATTGCTGGGACGAGGTGCGCCACGCCTGGTTCGGCGAGGCTGCGCTGCGGGATATGGGCTTTGATGTGACGTCGGTGCCGAATTGGACCGGATGGCATCATATGACGATGAATCTGTTTAACCTGGACGAAGCCTATACGCATTTGACGATCGCGATTGAGAAGGCGGCGATGAAATATCCGCCCGGCAAACGCGAGGAGTGGGAATTTGCCCGGGATGTAGCAAAGCATCCGCTAATGACAACGTTCCAGGATTTCGATTGGGCTGACGAGGTCGTACATGCAGGGTTTGGGCAAAGATGGATCATCGATGAGTTGTTCGGCGGCGATGCAGTCCAGGCAGCCGAAGCGGCGGAGCGTACGGTGACCGCCCGCAAGGCGTTTATGGCTTCGCTCGAGAGAGGCGAGGAGCCGACAAGCCGCTTTGCGGGCGGATATTAGCTGTAGATTGCGTAGCGGTTTCGACCTTCGGATTTAGCCTTGTACAGCGCTTTATCCGCAGCCTTGAGCAGTTCGTTCTGGGTGCTTCCGTGCTCCGGATACCGGGACAGTCCCACACTGATGGATACAGGGGGCGTGTGTCCGTTATACTCGAAGCAATGATGAAGGGCGGCAACAAGGCTCATGCATACTTGCTCCGCCTCCTGTGCACGCTCCAGAAGAATGACGAATTCGTCTCCGCCGAGCCGGGCCAGGAAGCTGTCCGCCGGAATCGACGCCCGTGTTCGTTCGGAAGCCAGCTGCAGCAGGCGGTCACCGGCTTCATGGCCAAGCGTGTCGTTGATTTGCTTGAAATAATCAAGATCGAACAGAAGGACGGCGAACGGTTCCTTCGTTGCGTCCCGCCGATCCAGCAGCTGGCTCATTGTTTTGTTAAAGCTTGCACGGTTCGGCAGTCCGGTTAAAATATCGTGATAAGCAAGCGTGCGGTATTTTTGCTCCGATTCCACCAGCTTTTGTTCGGACAGCTTTAACTCGGTAATATCGCGGATGAAAACAAATGCGGCTCGTGCTCCGTCGATCTCATCGAACGCATAATCAAGCATTACGAAGAGGGGCTGTCCGTGCTCCGACTGTATGGACAGCTGAATATCCGTACGAGGAGTTTGGCTGCGCAGGTCATGCTCAAACTGCTCGCGGAAGGCTTGCTGCGCGGCGGGATCGATCATCAGATAGAAGGGCATCTGCTTCGCCGTCATCCCGCTTCCAATCAGGCTGCGCGCCTTAGGGTTCGCTTCAATGACGGCTCCCCGCGAGTTGACGAGCAGGAGAGCGGTCGGACCGAGCATAAACAAGGTGCGAAACCGCTGTTCGTAAGGGTGAAGCATACCGAATCGATAGATGATATATCGGATATGAGCCGCCCAACTGACACCGATCAGAAACAAACCCAAGGTTTCGATCCTGGATGTAATGAGACCGATCGACCGCAAAGAGATGACGACAATAGAAAGCAGCAATACCAGCACGATTCCTGCTAACAGATGACGATTTTTGTTCGTTTCCTTGACCGACTCAGAAACACGCAGAGAGGTGGCGCAAATTGCAACGCTGAGCAAATAATAGATCAAAATCGTGATATAAGAGCCAATCAGCAGGTTAGGATGAAGCGGGCTTTGGAAGGAGTTCTCCATATTTCGATAAAATTGCTCTGGTTGCAATGTAGCGGCGGCCCCTATATAGATTAGGAAGGGGATCGCGCACATCAACGTGATGGTAAGCCGCCATGTCATTCTCGTATTTGGAAAACAGAGATATCGGTAAAGCAATGGCAATAAGCCGACGATCAATGTAAAAGCCGGAGCCGTCACGAATACGACGATGAGTGAGCTGATACCGGGTGGGACGATCTGTCTCACGTATTCGCCGAAGATAAACAAGGAAAGCAGCGCGAAGGCTGCGCATGCGGTAATATGCGTTGCCTTCCGCCGATTGCGCAAATACATCTCAATAGACATGCCCATAAGCAAAACCGTCGGTACCAAATAAATAAATGACGTGTACCAAAACCACTCCGTATGCATACCCTCACCTCAGCGTCCCTCGTTGTATCTCTTATTCTATCATATGTATCAGGCTCCCCGTTATTTTGTTTGACGATTTTTCCGTCTAATCATGAGCTGCAGCGTAAACAGTACCGCCAGCAAGCCGAGCCCTGCGCTGTCCGTCAGCAAGCCCGGAACAATCGAAAGCAAGCCGCCGGTAATCGCGAGCAGCCGTTCGACGGGATTCAGCGGCCGCATCCAATAACCGATCATCCCAGCGGATACGCCGATCATCCCGATGACGGCGGTTGCCGCCGCGAATGCGGACGTATGCCAGGAGGCATCAATAAGCAGAAGCGCCGGGGAGAATACAAACACATAAGGAATGATAAACGCGCCGATAGAAATACGCGTCGACTGAATGCCGGTTTCGAGCGCTTTCGAGCCTGCGATGCCGGAGGCTGCGAAGGCGGCCAGTGCAACAGGGGGCGTAATATCGGCGACGATGCCGAAATAGAACACGAACATGTGCGCCGCAAGCAGCGGTACTGGCGTCTCCAGGGCAAGCAAAGCGGGAACGGCGATTGTCGACGTAATGATGTAGTTGGCCGTCGTCGGGGTCCCCATGCCAAGCAGGATACAAGCGACCATCGTTAGCAGCAAGGTCGGCAGCAGCACGCCTCCCGCCAAGCCGATAATGCCGCCGGCAAACTTCAAACCAAGCCCGGTGAGCGTAATGACCCCAACGACAATTCCGGCGCAAGCAGTCGCCGCGACGATGCTGAGTGCGCTGCGAGCGCCGCTCTCCAGCGCATTCACAATGGCGCGGGGCGTCATGCGCGTCGCCTTGTTGACGGCACCGACCGCGATCACGGACACGATGCTGTATACCGCCGCGTTCATCGGGGACATGCCGATCATCAGCAGAACGATGATGACGATGATCGGGAGGAGCAGATACAGCTTGGCGATTACGTCTCTCGTCCGAGGCAGCTCTGCGGTGGTCAGCCCCCTTAGTCCGAGTCGCTTGGCTTCGAAGTGAACCATAATCCAGATGCCGGTAAAGAACAGCAGCGCGGGAATGAAGGCTGCCAAAGCAATCTGGCTGTACGGAATGCCGGTAAACTCCGCCATCAGAAAGGCGGCCGCCCCCATGATCGGCGGCATAATTTGTCCGCCGGTCGAGGAGGACGCTTCAACCGCCCCGGCGAAGGCCGGCCTATAGCCCAGCCGCTTCATCATCGGAATCGTAAAGCTTCCTGACGTGACGACGTTGGCGACCGAGCTGCCGCTGATCGTCCCTTGCAGGGCGGACGAAAAGACGGCCACCTTGGCCGGTCCGCCGATCCGTTTCCCCGCCACGGCCATCGCCAGATCGTTGAAATATTGGCCGACGCCTGTTCGATCAAGGAAGGCACCGAACAGGATAAACAGAAAGATGAACGTCGAGGAGACGCCGAGCGGTGTTCCAAGTATCCCCTCGGCGGTAAAGTACATCTGCGAGATGAGTCGTTCCAGCGAGACGCCGCGATGCTCAAGAAAACCCGGGATATAGTTCCCGTACAGCGCATAGAGCAGGAACAGGCCGGCAATGACAACGATCGGGATGCCGGCGACACGTAGGGAAGCGAGCAGTACGAGCACGATGGCTGCTCCGCCGACAGCAAGGTCCAGGCTGTGAAAATTGCCGATTCGATGAAACAGCTCTTCGGCGCCCAGCAACCAGTAAAGGCCGACGCCTGCACCGCCAGCTGCAAGCACGTAGTCGACCCAGCGGAAACGGCTGCTTCGGTTCAGTAAGCCGCGGTGCAGCAGGAAAATCAAGCTGAGTCCGAAGGATAGATGCACGGCGCGGTGTACGATGCTTTGCAGCGGCGAGAACAAGGTCGCATAGAGCTGGTAGGCGGAGAAGGCTACCGCAAACCAGTACGTGAATGTGGCGATGAAGCTTCGTTTAGCTGGAACGGGTTCGGCCAAAGGGATTCAGTCCTTTCAGAAGCATGGCAAAGCTGGGTTTCACATGCACGAGTACGGTTGAACCCGGGGGAGTCACGCTCGACAGCGGGATGATCTCACCTTCGATGTGCAGCCGATGATGGGCAATGACCTGACCGACCGACAATCGGAACGAGCCAAGCTTGCGATTTATTCCTTCTATGATCATGACTCCGTCCTCCATACGGAAGCTTCCGCCAGATTCATCGCCCGAAGGATTGCCGACGCCGAGCGAATCGTAACGCAGCTGATCCAGGACGATGCCGCTGCCGGAATCGATAAAGAACGTCTCGAGCACCGGCGTCAGGTGGATGGAGTGCGTATATTCGAGCGAAAACGGCGAGCCGGCCGGCAGCTTGCGCTGCCACACCGTCTGACCGGTATCGACGCGGGAAAGCGTAAGGGTCGGTATGTCCGGCCCATACCAGAGACCTGCTGCAACAGCGACCGCAGCAGCTATGATTGCTCCTGCAATCAGATAAAAAAAGCGCCGGGGCTTCCCCCGGCGCCCGCCGCTTGCCGACTTCATTTCTTCAGAATGCCCTTCTCTTTGAAGTAGCGTTCCGCCCCCGGATGGAGCGGGATCGATATGCCGCTGACCGCATCGGCAGCTTTAATTTCTTTCGCCTTCGCGTTAATGGATTCCAGCTTCGTCGATTGCTCGTACAATGCTCTCGTAATGTCATATACCAAATTGGCATCCAACTCGGCGCGCGCCGACATGATCGCTTTCACGGCAACGGTGCGAATTTCGGCATCCTGCTTTGGATATGTCTTGCCTGGGATCACCTGCTCCACATAGAACGGATATTTGCCTGCAAGCTTCTTGATGCCGTCCGCATCCAGCGGGATGATTTTGACGCCCTTCGTAGCAGCCAGCTCGTTGACAGCCGCTGTCGGCGCGCCAGCCGTAATGAAGGCTGCATCCAGCTGTCCGTCCTGGATCTTCTTGGCGGAGTCGCCGAAGGAGAGGCGCTCGGTTGTCATATCGGTAAAGGCAATGCCGTATGCTTCAAGAATTTGCCGTGCGTTCGCTTCCGTACCGCTGCCCGGGGCACCGACGGAAACACGCTTGCCTTTGAGATCGGCGATCTTTGTAATCGGCGAGTTCGCCGGTGCCACGATCTGAACCGTCTCCAGGTACAGTCCGCCGATCGCCGTCAAATTTTTGACAGCGCCGTCCTTGAACATTTCCGTGCCTTTGTGTGCATAATCGGCGATATCGCTTTGCGTAAACGAAAGATCCGCTTCCTTCTTGCCGATCAGGCGCATGTTTTCGACGGATGCTCCGGTTACCTGCGCAGTCGCGTTCGTCTTGGCATGCTCCTTGATCAAATTGGCGATTCCGCCGCCCAGCGGGTAATACGTGCCTGCCGTTCCGCCTGTGGCGATGACGAGATTGGACGGTTTTTCACCTGCCGGCGCCGTTCCTCCGCCGGCACCTTGCTTCGTTGCTGCGCCTCCGCCGCAGCCGGCGGTGACAGCAATAGCTGCCGCCATTGTTAGAGCTAGAAAAGCACGTGTTGCGTTCACCATGTTTGGGTCCCCCTGATCGTGATGACTAAGCGTGATGGTATCAGCTCGTTACCTTAGTGTGGCACGCTGTGTTAAATTTATGAATTTGGATGAGCTAAACTTAAATTGTTGTGAGAATCGATCATTGGTCACGTAAGATCCGCAGCACAAAAAAAGCAGGGAGCCTGCGGCACAACCGCTTTTCTCCCTGCTTCCGTCTATCCGTTATTCCTCACGTAGCTTTACGCCGGTAATGACATTTTGCCCCCAAGGCGCTACTCGAACCGTAACCGCCAGCTGGTCGGCTACCTTCTCCAGCTCGAGCCCCGTACCTTCCGGAACGTAATATCGCTCAATGCCGTACCGTACGACCATCTCCTGCTCCCAGCTATAATCGACCTTGCCCTTCAGCACAACCTCGTCCGCACCGATTTCCGGCTTGGCCGGGTAGACGGCAATCGGCTCGAAATATTCGCCGCTACGCCGCAAAACCGTATACACCGCTGTGTTGCGCTCCGGATTGTCCTCCGCACCTTTCCAAAGCTCCTTTTTGACCCGATTTGCTTCATAGCTTAAAATCACATAATCGCCATAGAGCAAATCTCGCGGATCAATAGGGATGGTGCGCAGCTTGATTTCCTGGCCGACCCAGATCGTTGCGTAATTGGTGCCCGCTAGTCC
>JBEPYM010000101.1:0-12831 GCA_041641375.1 Paenibacillus sp. | reverse complement strand
GTTTGAAGGTCAGATGTTCAACAGACTGCTCACTGCCTGTGTATCTACGGATACCATCACTTATGGTGATTTAACCGCGTAAGCCATGCGGAGCTAACTTGATATTCAAATAATAGAATTCTACAGATAGAACTATAGGATCATGGAGCTAACTATAAATGAATGCGAAACGAATGATTTTCCTTTTGCTCGTCATCGTGTTTGTAGTGCTTATTTTTAACAATTCTGCGTACTACTTTTCTACCAAAAAAATGCTGACCGAGACGTTGATTACCCGCAGCGAAATGATCGCGGATCAAATTCGCCTCTCCGTCGAGCATACAGAGGAAGGCTCCCACTATGTTGAGGATTTGGTCGGTGAGCTGCTGCGTACAGCTGCGATTGCCGCTCAATCGGAGCTACCCTCCGGTATTGAGCAGGTCGACAATGCTAAGCTGAAGGAGCTTGCGATCAAGCTGGGCATTCACGATATCACCTTGTTCAAGCGCGTGGAAGGCGATATCGTCGGACTAAAATCATCCGAGCCGAAGGAGATTGGGCTGAGCTCCAAGGATTGGGGCTATTGGTTCACCGCCTTCCAGCAGCTGCTCGATCAGCAAAAGGTTGCGATTCCGGAAGGGCAAAAGCTGCCCAACTTCTGGGCGGGAATCTATGAGGTATCGGCAGCCGATACGGAGAGCGTCAATAAATTCGGGTATTACTATGACGGATCGACCGATTACATCGTGAACCCTTATGTCAAGGCTGACAAAATCGTCCGCTACAAGGAGCTGACCGGTCCGGAGCGGCTGATCGAGAAGATGGTCGCGGATAACCCGCAAATTGTGGAAATCAGCGGCTTCAACGGCAATACGTTCGGTAAACCTCTCATTACATACCAAGGTGTTGACGGCTCAACATTCGTATCGGTGTATGACAGACCGCTTCTATTCGGCAGCTACGAGTATCGAGATGAGCAGGATAAGGTGATTGTTGCAAGAACGATGGAATCGATGATGCCGGAGAGCGTGCTGATGACGTCAGGCGAACGGAAGCTGCTCAAAAGCTATGTGCCGGTGAAGCCCGAGGAAATAAAGGGACGGGTGCAGCGCGAGCTTCCATTCGTCATTACAGTCGTATCCGATTATGCGCCGATTGAAGCGACCTTGAACAAGCAGCTGGTCAACATTGGCGTGATGGCTCTGCTCGCCACAGTGCTGTCGATCGGGGTGCTGCTCGTTAGCAGCAGAGTCATCTTTCATCTTCGCGAGAAAGCGGTGCGCACGACCCAGGAGCTGTATATCGAGGATCTGGACAAAATGTTTGCGATCATTCGCGGACAGCGGCATGATTTTCTGAATCATGTGCAGACGATGTTTTCGATGGTGACGGCGGGCAAACACGATGCGCTGAAGCGGTATGCGAAAGAGCTTGTGGAAGGGCTTCATGAGGTGAATGATATGATTCGGATCGGCCATCCGGGTATTGCAGCGCTTGTCCAGGCCAAAATCGCAATCGCACTGCACAAGAACATTGTGCTCAAATACGAATTTGCCGATTTTGACAGGCTCACGCTCGGCATCAAGTCGGTGGATATCGTTAAAATATTAGGCAATCTGGTTGATAACGCTTTTGATGAGGTAGCCAAGCTTGAGCCGGAATTCCGCAAGGTGACGCTGCGCGGATGGGTGGAGAACAACTGCCTGTGCTTTACGGTCGGCAATCCGCTTCATACGCCGCTCAAGGATCCCGCCAGTCTGTTCCGGTCGGGTTACACGACTAAGGAGTGCGGGCATCAGGGACTCGGGCTGGCGCTCGTTAAGGAGAGGCTGGATTACTATAAGGGCAGCGTGGAAACTCGTTATTCAGACAATCACATTACGTTCTATATCCAGATTCCGCTGCAATAAGGAAGAAAGCCCGCCCCCGTATCAACTTGAGGGGACGGGCTTTCCTGCTAGAGTTGGCTGCTGCCGTTCAAATATCGGTCCAGTACGGCAGCCATTTCGGCGCGCGTAACCGTATCATGAGGCGCGTACAGCCCTTCCTTGCGACCTTGAATCAGACCGGAAGCGCGCAATTGAGAAATGTCTTCGTACGCCCAGTGGGCGGCTGGAACATCGCGAAAGCCGGTTTGACCTGGAGCGGCTAGGTCCAGCCGCGCATATCGATTCACGAACGCGGCCATCTCCGCGCGTGAAACCGGCGCATCCGGACGGAAGGAGCCGTCCGGAAAGCCCTGCAGCTTGCCGCGAGAGGCTGCGCTGACAATGGAGGCGTGCGCCCAGTGCCGGGGCGGCACGTCCGAGAAGGCGTTGCCGCCGGGCGGCTCAGCTTCATAAGGCGCGCGCGGCTCCGCACGTTCCATCATCGCGATAAATTCCGCCCGCGTCAGCGCGCGGTCGGGCATGTACAGCTGGCCGTAGCCTTGGACGACCTGAAGCGATTTGAGCCGGCTGACCGGCTCCCTCGCCCAATGTCCGGCCAGATCGCGGAAGGAAGCGGGCAGCTGAGCCTCGATGCCGCGTGCGATTCCGACGGCCATCGCTTGGCGAATTTGCTCGCTGGCAAGCAGCCGGACATCCGCTTCATTGGACAGGAATGCGGTTTCGACGAGCACGCTCGGAATCGTACCCATTCGGACCATATAAGCGGAGCTCGGAACGATGCCGATATTGATCGTACCAGCTGCGCGCGACAGCTCGTCCTGAATGCTAGCCGCGAGCGACCGGCTGGCGGCGGAATGTCTGATCATAGCAGCGCTCGCCGGATAGCTGGGCTGCGGCTGTCGGTTGTCATAGTATAGTACCAGACTTCCTCGATAGTTTGCATTCGTATGTGAATTTGCATGGACGGACACGAGAATGTCCCCCTGCAGTCCGTTGCTCAGCTGAATACGCTCTTGCAAAGTCATAAACCGGTCCGTATCGCGGGTCATGGCAACCTCATAACCGCGAGCGAGCAGCTCATTGCGCAGCTTCAACGATACATCGAGATTCACATCTTTCTCTTTCAAGCCCGAGGTGCTTATCGCACCCGGATCGCGTCCGCCGTGACCAGGGTCGATGATGACCTTGGCGGCATCGGCAGTGCCCTGCAGGCCAAGCCAAACGGTGCATAACAATCCGATACTTGCAATCCACTTTCGCAGCATCCGTCTCTCACCCCCACCCCATTTTACTAGAATGAGAGCTACGAGGGCAGACTGAAAAAGTTCCCAACACCGCTGCTGCAAGGTATAATAGAGTTGGAACTCATAGGGTAAAATAGGAGCGTGCAAAGCGTTGAAAAAAAACAATGTCACCTTTATCGCGGTGCTGCTGCTCGGCTTGCTGGCCGGCATTATCCTTTCGGAGCTGCTGGCGCCTGTTCCGGCGCTTGCTTTCCTGACGAAAAGCGCGTCGATCACATGGCAGCCGAAGGCTGATTTTCACTTTATCAAGTACGATTTGGAACTCATGATCAAGATCAATATAGCCGGGCTGCTCGGGATCGCGGGAGCGGTTTGGGTGTATCGGAAAATGTAGGAGGATCGAAGGATGCAGAAGAAATTGATTCTGGCTTCCACCTCGCCACGCCGCAAGGAGCTGCTGGCCGGGCTTGGCCTTACGTTCACCGTAGATCCGAGCCACGAAGACGAGATGGTTGCGCCGGGCACCTCGCCGAAGGAGATCGTCGAGCTGCTGGCGCGGCGCAAGGCGGAATCAGTTGCTAAGCGGCATGACAGCGGGCTGGTGATCGGGTCGGATACGATTGTCGTATTGGGTAATGAGGTGCTTGGGAAACCGGAGGATGCTGAGGATGCCTACCGGATGCTGTCGGCGCTGCAGGGGAAATCACACGAGGTATATACGGGAATTGCCATTGTCGATGCCGATGCTGGAGATAGCAGCCGGTTGGAGGCTGGTAAGTTCAGCTTGGGCGAGATTGGCGAGTACCGGATGCTGACGCCGCATGTTATGGTCGGACACACAGTGAGCAAAGTCGTATTTGGACCGATGAGTGATTCGGAAATTTGGGCTTACATAGAAACTGGCGCTCCGTTGGACAAAGCGGGGGCGTACGGCATTCAAGGGCTCGGCTCCATGTTTATCGAGAAAATCGAAGGGGATTTCTACAGCGTGATGGGACTTCCGATTCGGCTGCTCTTTCGAATGCTGGACGCGAGCGGTGTGAAGGTGCTTGGATAAAAGGCTGCATGGAAACGAAACGAGTGCGAGACAGCTTCCAAATTCTATGCTATACTAGATGGTATGAGACGTGACGCGCACGCCCTGGGACGATAACCTGGGGTGTGTTTTTTTCTGCGAATTGTTGCGTCATCGAGAGGAGAGGAAGCCATTTATGAGTATTCCAGTACAAGCAGCGCTTACCATTGCGGAGCTGCCGAGCAGCGAGCGGCCACGCGAAAGACTCGCGGAGAGCGGGCCGGAGGCGCTGAGCGACGCGGAGCTGCTGGCGATATTGCTGCGGACGGGTGCTCGCAACGAATCGGCGCTTACACTGGGCCAGAAGCTGCTGTCGCAGGCGGGAGGCATTCGGCATCTATCGGATATGAGTCTTGAGCAGATGACGCAGCTGCGCGGAATCGGAGCCGCGAAGGCGCTCCAGCTGATAGCGGGTATCGAGCTTGGGCGGCGCGTGGCACGTTCGTCGCTGCGGGAACGGACGATCATCCGAACGCCTGCCGATGCTGCGGATTTAATACGCGATCAGCTGCGGTTTTTGAGCAAGGAGCATTTTATTTGTCTGTTTCTCGATACGAAGAACGGGGTGGTCGGGCGCGAGACGCTGTCTGTCGGCAGTCTGAACGCGTCGATCGTCCATCCGCGAGAGGTATTTCGCGCGGCAATCCGCCGCGGCTGCGCCTCCATTCTGTGCGCGCACAATCATCCGAGCGGCGATCCGACGCCGAGTCCTGAAGACGTGCGCATGACGGAAAGGCTTGTGGAAGCCGGTCGTATCGTCGGGATCGATGTGCTCGATCATCTCATTATCGGCGATCAAAAATTCGTAAGTTTGAAGGAGGAGGGTTTGATGTAATATAATAAGGAGAATGCAAAAAAAAGCTTTTCCAGCGAAAGGAGCCACAATTTACATATGTTCGGATGGTTCAGCAGCAAAGATTTGGGCATCGATCTCGGGACGGCGAATACGCTCGTATACGTGAAGGGCAAGGGCATCGTCGTACGCGAACCTTCCGTCGTGGCGATCCGCACCGATACGAAGACGATAGAAGCGGTCGGGGAACAGGCGAAGCGGATGATCGGCCGTACGCCGGGCAATATCCGCGCCGTTCGGCCGATGAAGGACGGTGTTATTGCCGACTTCGAGACGACCGCTACCATGATAAAGTATTTCATCAGGCAGGCGCAGAAGCAAAACTCGTTTTTCGGACGTTATCCATGCGTGATGGTGTGCGTTCCGTCGGGAATAACGGCGGTCGAGAAGCGGGCTGTCGAAGACGCAACGCGCCAGGCGGGAGCGAAGGAAGCCTACACGATCGAGGAGCCGTTCGCAGCGGCAATCGGAGCTGATCTGCCTGTTTGGGAGCCTACGGGAAGTATGGTCGTCGATATCGGCGGCGGAACGACGGAGGTTGCGGTTATTTCACTCGGTGGCATTGTGACGAGCCGTTCGATACGCATTGCAGGGGACGAGATGGATGAGGCGATTATTCAATACATCAAGCGCACCTACAATTTGATGATCGGGGAACGCACCTCCGAGCAGCTCAAGATGGATATTGGCTCAGCCCTTCAGATGGACAACCCGCAGACGATGGAAATTCGCGGACGCGATCTGGTTTCGGGTCTTCCGAAGACAATGTCTGTCACGTCCAGTGAAATTACCGATGCGCTCTCAGACACGGTGAATGCCATCGTGGACGCGGTGAAGGTGACGTTGGAGCGTTGTCCGCCGGAGCTTTCCGCGGATATTATGGATCGCGGCATCGTGTTGACCGGAGGAGGAGGCCTGCTCCGCAATTTGGACAAGCTCTTGTCCCGCGAGACCGGTATGCCTGTCATTGTCGCCGAGAACGCGCTGGACTGTGTGGCGATTGGCACCGGTCGTGCGCTTGATAACATTCATCTGTTTAAAACAAAATCGTCGCCCGCCGTTCGCTCCAGAAGGTAAAGAGAACAAGGAGAGGCGCCTTCGCTGGCGATTCGGCCGGGCAGCAGTTATGTGAGTAGGTGTACACTTCGATGTTTAAGCTTATGGGGAACAAGAGACTCATTTTCCTGCTGGCAGGCATCATCTTTTTTATTGCGGTGATGGGGCTTTCATTCGGCCAGCGGGAGCGTGTGACGCCTCCGGAGATGTTTCTGAAGGATTCGCTGTCCTTCATGCAGAGTCTGGTCTATATGCCGGTACGTGCTGTCTCGGCTTTCTTTGAGGATGTGCGGGATTTGCGCACGCTGTATATAGAAAACCGCGAGCTGAAGCTGACGCTGTCTCAATATGCCCGCGATTCCGCCCGGCTGAATGAGCTCGAAGCGCAAAATATTCGGCTCAAGACGGCACTCGCCTTTACGGAACGGCAGAAGGAAGCGAACAATTACCGGTATCGGATTGCGGAGGTTATTGCGGATAACAGCGCCGACCCCTATAACAAGACGATCACGATCAACCTTGGCGATCGGGATGGCATTCGCGAGAATATGGCGGTTACGACGGTGGATGGCCTTATCGGCCGGGTCGTCCGCGTGTTTCCGTTTCACTCCAACGTGCAGCTGATTTCCAATCTGGACAGCAGCTCGAACCAGAGCAAGGCGATTGCGGCAACGGTGATGGGGCATGAGAACGAATCGTTCGGCATGATCGAAAGCTATCAGGAAGGCAAGCTAATCATGACGAAGATTACGCAGAAGGATCCGCTTAAGGAAGGTCATATCGTGGTGTCGTCGGGACTTGGCCAGATGTTCCCGAAAGGGATCGTAATCGGCAAGGTCGTCTCCCGCAAGGTCGGTGAATTCGGGTTGACCTATACCGCTTTGATAGAGCCGGCTTCCCGACTGACCCATCTCCGCGAAGTGTTTGTGGTGGAGGTGCCGGGACAATGAAGAAGCAGCTGACGCGGTATTCGTACTGGTGGCTGCTCTTTGCCTTGTTCCTGCTGGAGGGCTCGCTTTTGCCGCTTCTGTTGCCGGAGGTGCTGCAGTCCTCCATTCATATGTCTCCGCATCTGGTGCTGCTGGGGGTGCTGTTTCTCGGCGTACTGACACATCGGTATTACGGCCTTGCGACAGGGATCGGCTTTGGTCTGCTTCAGGATATTACCTATTACGGCCATATGATCGGCGTGCAAGCATTTGCTATGGGTCTATGCGGGTATGCGGTGGGATTGCTGCCTGTATCGGGGCGGCGTCCGATTACTTCAGTCATCGCTTTTATACTTGTCGGTCTCGGGCTGTATGAGCTTGTGATCTACTGGATTTATACCTTGTTCCAGGTCACTCGGCTGCCGTTTGAGCGTGCGCTTGTAACGATCATGCTTCCTAGCATGCTGATGAACGTGCTGTTTGCGTTCGGACTCTATGTGCCGCTTCGGAATCTTTTGCAACAATTTCGAGCATCCGGAGAGGAAAAAGAGGACTGATTGCCGAAGTGTATAGGGCAGGGGGTCGAAAGACGATGGCAGCAGCCAAGCATTATGTTACGATTAAGGGCGTCAAGGACGGCCTCGTTTTTTTGCTCGACGATAGTTGTGACTACGAGCAGCTCATTCGGGAGCTGAAGCATAAGCTGGACAAGACGCATCAATCCTTTCTGAGCGGACCAATTGTTCACGTGCATGTGAAGCTAGGAGCCAGAGAAGTAACGGAATTCCAGCGAACCGAGATTAAGCAGATTATCGGAAGACAGGGCAATCTTTTTATACAATCCATCGAGTCCGATGCGCCTTCATCGAAGTCGGGCGAAGCGTCCGGGGACGACATTCAGATGCTGACGGGAATCGTCAGGTCGGGCCAAACCGTCCATCATGTAGGCAATTTGCTCTATATGGGCGATGTGAATCCGGGCGGTACGCTCTCATGCACCGGCGACATCTATATTATGGGCTCCTTGCGGGGACTGGCCCATGCCGGAATTGACGGGAACGAGAAGGCGATTATCGCTGCCTCCCATATGAGTCCGACGCAGCTTCGCATCGCAGGTGTGATTTCGAGACCGCCGGACGAGTGGGGAATAAGCGAGACGTATATGGAATACGCCTATCTGAAGGACGGCAAGATGGAGCTGGAGAAAATTACGTACTTGAATCGGATTCGCGGAACATAGGGAGAGTGAACGGTTATGGGAGAGGCAATCGTCATTACCTCGGGCAAAGGCGGTGTCGGCAAGACGACCTCGTCGGCCAACATCGGAACGGCGCTTGCGCTGCTCGGCAAGAAGGTTTGCATGGTCGATACCGACATCGGACTGCGCAATCTCGATGTGGTCATGGGGCTTGAGAATCGAATTATTTATGATCTTGTCGATGTTGTAGATGGTCGTTGCCGGCTGCACCAGGCGCTCGTCAAGGATAAACGGTTTGAGGAGCTGTATATGCTGCCTGCCGCCCAGACGAAGGATAAGCACAGCGTTAGCCCCGAAAGTGTCCGGGACGTTGTGTTGGAGCTTAAGAAGGATTTTGAATATGTCATCATCGATTGTCCGGCTGGAATTGAGCAAGGGTTCAAAAATGCGGTGGCTGGTGCGGACAAAGCGATTGTTGTCACGACGCCGGAGAATGCCGCTGTCCGCGATGCGGATCGGATCATCGGGCTGCTGGAGAAGGAGCGGCATATTGAAAGACCCCGTCTCGTTATTAACCGGATTCGTCCGAATATGATGAGAAACGGCGAAATGCTGGACATTGACGAGATCTGCTCAGTGCTCGCCATCGATTTGCTCGGCATCGTACCGGATGACGAGGCTGTCATCAAGGCGGCAAATACCGGTGAACCAACGGTGATGAATCCGAATTCCAAGGCGTCCATCGCCTACCGGAACATCGCCAGAAGAATTCTCGGGGATACCGTGCCGCTTATGCCGCTTGAACAGCGTACGGGTGTGCTGCAGAAGCTTAAGAAATGGTTCGGAGGGTAAAGCGTGCTCGCGAAAGTCAAAAAGCTCGACCTGCCGATCTTTGTGATCCTCTTGCTGCTTATGGGCATCAGCACGATGGTGCTGTTCTCGGCGGTGGAGAATACCTCGTACAAAGGCTATGATGTTACGAACGTCCGCAATTATATCGTCGGCTTTATCGTTCTGCTCATGATCGCATTTATCAACTATCGTCTGTTGCTGAAAGCCGCGCCGTATATTTACGGAGTCGGCCTTCTTTCGCTCGCGGCCGTATTCAAGTTCGGCGTTGAAATTAACGGCGCTCGCGGCTGGTTTGAGCTGCCCGGCTTTGACGTGCAGCCGGCTGAGGTGGCGAAGCTGTTCATCATTCTGCTGCTCGCTGTCATGCTGGCGCGGAAGCAGGGGGAAAGACTTGAGTTCCTGCAGGACGTTGTACCGATCGGGATGCTCGTGTTTGTACCGTTCGTGCTCGTGCTGATGCAGCCTGATCTCGGCAATGCCGTCATCTACGTCGTGATTTTCGTCGGCATGCTGTGGATCGGGAATGTCAAATATTCCCAGGTGCTGATCGGTGCGGCTGTGATCGCGATATCGCTGGCCGCCTTCTTGTTTGTGTTCGACAAATATCATGAGCCGATCGACAGCTATTTGACCGAGAAGGGCTTCGGTCACTGGGTTGACCGATTGGACACCTTCATCTATCCGGAGCAAGCTTCCTATGATCAGTCGTACCAGGTCAACAATTCGATACGCGCAATTGGCTCCGGCATGCTCCTCGGAGAGGGCTACCGTGCAGGCACGTCAGTTCGCAAGGGATTTATCCCGTATACGTATTCGGACTCCATTTTTGTCGTAGTGGCGGAGGAGTTCGGCTTTATCGGGAGCTCGGCGCTGCTGCTGCTGTACTTCCTGCTCATTTACCGGATGGTGCTGATCTCGATTCAGAGCCGCGACTCCGCAGGCGCTTATATTATTATCGGTATTATCTCCATGTTCGTATTTCAGATCTTCCAGAACATCGGCATGCTGATCGGCATTATGCCGCTGACCGGGATTACTCTGCCGTTTATCTCTTACGGGGGGACCTCCCTGCTCATCAATATGGCGAGTATCGGCATCGTGCTCAGCATCAAGATCCATCAGGACGAGCCGCTTGAATTTTAGTTTGTGACGGCGGGCGTCTTCGCTTCACCTGCCGGAGCAGGTGTGCGGGGGATTGGGATTGCTAGCCCGTGTGCGCGAGACCATGGTTTTACGTGGTCGTCTGTGCGGGATCGGGCGGGTCATGGTATACATGGTCGTCTGTACGGGAACAGGCGGGTCATGGTATGCATGGTCGTCTGTGCGGGATCGAGCGGGTCATGGTATGCGTGGTCGTCTGTGTGGGATCTGGCGGGTCATGGATTGTTCCCGTTCGAGCATAGGCTCGCTTTTATCGAGTAAAATCGCACAAATAGCGAGCCTACGCTCGTTACACCATTTTTATTGCGCGTTATGTCAACCGATACGTACTACAGTCTCGATATTTATGCAAAACAGCTCGCTATGAAGTCATGCGGTTGACTACCGTCATGTATGTGTGGCAGAACATCGCACGTTGGGAGCTTCGAGCGGTGCAATAAGTAACTCTTGATTTTGCGATCAAATTTTATTATTATGGAAAAAATAACTGTTGTGAGTGGAGCACACTCCGAAATGTTGCGACCGGTAGAGGTCGTTCGTTTCGGAGTTTTTTTGTGTTCAGCTCCATCTACAAGGAGGATCAGCCATGCACCCGAAACTAACCGCATTTATTGAAGAGTTCGAGCGTGAGGCCAAGAAAAAGCAAGTGTACCGCAATAAAATCGGGAGGGGGGAATTGCTTTTTCTGGAGCAGGTGTGGGGACCGGCATTTCAGTATGACTTCAGCGGCTTGTCTGTGGAGTATCCATTCAAGGATTCGAAAGGCGGTCATCGGTTCGCGGACTTCGTCTTCGTCAAGAACGGCATCCGCATCCTCATTGAAATCGACGACTTTACCACGCACGCGAGAAACATTTCGCCAGGTGATTTTGACGACCATCTATTCCGGCAGAACGAGCTGATGCTCGCCGGTTGGATCATTCTTCGCTTTACATATCATCATGTTCAGAACAATCCGGTATATTGCCAAAATACGATCAAGCAGGCGATTGGACATTGGTGGACCAGCATGTATGCGAATCCTTCGGAAGCCAATCTCGATATATGGACGATTCGCAAGTCGGTGATTGGTAAGCATGCGGCGCTGACAGGCGGGTATGTTCGACCAACTGATCTTGTTCAGTTGTTTCAGATTAGCTCGCATACCGCGAGTATATGGCTGAAACGGTTCGCGGAGGAGAAATTTGTGTTTCCGATGCAGCCGCTTGGCAAAAGGGTCCGTAAATATCGACTGGCGAGTTGCGAAGGCTGAGGTGTGGTGAGTTTGTGAGTGGGGGAGCGGGTGAGCAATTGCGCATAACCTCGTAATTATCGAGGCTAAGCTCGTTATTTCGGGGACGGAATGGTGGTGGGGAAGCGATAGCGAGGATAGGCTCGCAATTTACGTGAGTAGGTTCGCTAATAGCGAGTATAGCGTCTTCAAGATTGTGCAGTGGGAGTCATCGGGCGGTGATGAGGGATGCGGAATTCGTGTCTCGAGGTGTATGGGGCGCTGTTCTGCAAAATGCACGTAACCAGTGAGGCTAGCTACGGGGTATAAACCCTCCGGACAAGTCATATAGATGGTACAAACGACCGAAGCTATGACCGTCAAGGAGGATGCAGCCTATGAGCATTACGGATAATATACGGAAACGCCGGCAAAACCGTATGAGGGAGCTACTGGAGCAGCAGGAAGGACAAGCTGGCGCCAGTCGAGCCTCGGGCAGCTATGGACAAGCGCAGAACCGCGAGGCGGGTGGTGGCCATGGGCAAGCGTCGAACCGCGAGGCGGGTGGTGGCCATGGGCAAGCGTCATACCGGGATCCGGGTGTGCGGCAGCCGCAGCCGCCCGTCGTAGCGCGTCCAAATCACCGCCGGGCGGAATCGGCGACCACATCTCTCCCCCAACAGGGCGGCGCATGGAGTGTGAATCCGAATCAAGCGTATCCCGGCGCAAACGTAGCAGACGATCGGCTGCTTGACCCCGAGTATGTATGGAAGCAGCGCGAACGGGAGCTGTTCGGCAGTGGAACAGCCACGCCTTTAGCAGCAGGCAAGGGCAGCGAGCGGGAGGAGCAGGCCTGGAAGGAGTGGAACTCGCCGCCGTCACCGTCCCAGCTCAGATGGAAGCTGATCGTGTGTGTGTTCGCTTTTGCAGCTGTCTGGCTGCTATTTCAATCCCGGCACCCCGTCGCAATTACGGCTCAGCAGCATGTTCGGACTGCCCTACAAGAGGATATCGATTTCAGTCGAGCGGCCGCCTGGTACAGCGCCGTCTTTGACGGAGCACCCTCCTTCATTCCAACGTTCGACAGCCTGAGCGATCGCTTCTCGGCAGCCAAGCCGGCGGCAAGTCTGACGCAGCAGCCTTCCTTGCTGCATGCCCCCGTATTGGGCGTCGTCACGCTGCCGTTCCAGCAATCACATGCCGGCATCCGTCTGCAGACGGCATCCGGGGCACCGGTGCAGGCGCTCGACCAGGGAAGGGTCACGTATGTGGGCTTTTCGGAAGCAACCGGCCTCACGGTTATTATTCAGCACCCGAACTACCTCCAATCGATCAGCGGTTTAATGGAAGAATCAATGGTCAGTGTGAATGATTGGGTACAAGGG
>JBEPYM010000100.1:817-12861 GCA_041641375.1 Paenibacillus sp. | reverse complement strand
CGCTTGGAATCGGGGTGATGGTCAATCACCTGCGCGAGAAGCGGATCAAGCCCTATGCATTACTTGACGCCGTTAAGCAGCATCCGATGATCCGCAAGCTCATTCAGGGCGGAGAGACGAAGGAATACTCCGGTCACCTGATTCCGGAGGGCGGATACCACTCTATACCGCCGTTGTCCGGTCCGGGCTGGGTTGTATGCGGAGATGCGGCTCAGCTCGTCAATTTCGTTCACCGGGAAGGTACGAATCTGGCTATGGCAAGCGGCAAGATGGCGGCGGAGGCGATCATCGAGGCGCACCGCTTTGAGGATCGCAGCCCGACTGCGCTGCAGCGCTATGACCGCAAGGTTCAGGAGTCGTTTATTCACAAGGATTTGAAGAAGTATCAAGGTATGCATGCACTGCTTAAGGAGGAGAACCCCGAGCTACTGTTTGGCAAGCTGCCTCGTGCTCTGAATGAAGCGGCGTATCAGATGTTCCTCGTTGACGGCGAGTCGAAGGCCAACAAGCAGCGGAAAGCTGTAAAGCTGATGAAGGAAGGCGCCGGCGGCACCATGAATATGCTGAAGCTAGGTTTAAAAGGATGGAGGGCGATCAACGGATGAGCCAGAACACGATAACGGACCGGCTGTACACGATTCGCTACAAATGCGACGACAAGTCCCATCTGATCATCAAAGACCGGCAAACCTGTCTTTCCTGCACGACGAAGGACTGCAACTTTTTTTGCCCGTCCGATGTGTACGAGTGGGATAAGGCGCAGAAGCTGACGACCGTCGCATACGAGAACTGCATCGAATGCGGAACGTGCCGCATCGCTTGTCCCTCCCATAATATCGAGTGGGTGTATCCAACGGGAGGGTACGGAATTACTTATAAATACGGGTGAATGTAGCGGGAGTTATGGAAGCGTGGTATGATGGGAAAAATGGTAGCTTAAAGCGACAGAAGGCGAAGGAGCTCGTTCCCACATGAAAACCATATACGCAAACCATCCCGAACAAACAGGCATTGAATCCAAAAGGCTGTTGTCCATCGAACTGAGCAACCGGCACTATGACGGGTACATCACGTTGCTCGCTTACGACAAAGTCACTAAGCCAATCACGATGACGATTAACCATCGAGACATCGTCGTAGCGGATGAGGGCTATTCGTGGCTGCAGCATTATCCGCTGAATAAGCCTTATGTGATGATATCCGTGCTGGATGCAAGCCAGCGTGTCGTTCTGCACCAGTTTCATATGTGCCGGAATACCGGCATTTCCGACGAAGGCGTTCCATACTGTGAAGAGCGGTATGTGAGCGCAGTCGTACTGCCGGACAAGCAGCTCATTGTGAAGGGGCAGGATGAGCTGGAGGCTGCCTACCGGAAGAAGCAGCTGCCGGAAGCGGAGATGAAGCAGGTGAAGGAGCAGTTTGCTCAGCTGCAAAAGGAAATCAGGGCGAACAGCTTGTATCCGTTAAGCAACCTGAACAAGCATCTGGGATTCCTGACGGAAGCGGCGCAGCGCGTCTCGGCGAAATGAGCGTTCCCCGCGTTCAATCGCAAGCGTACACACGTTTCGGGATGACGATGGACCCGGTCGGGTGGAGCAACTTTCGCTGGGATTTGACCGCCGCTGTAACCTTCAGCTTCTTTAACATTATTTTTAATCAGCTCTATATTCCGATCGCGCTTCGCCACGGTGCAACCGAGCTTCAAGTCGGATTGCTTGCGGCCGCTCCTGCGATCGGTTTGCTGTTTTCACCGCTATGGGCAGGCTGGATCGAGAACCGCAACCCGAGACCGTTCGTGGTTTATCCTCATGTCGTTGCCCGTTCGCTGATTTTGATTCCCGCCTTTTATGCCGAGCCTTGGGTATTTGTCGCCGCCGCCTTGGTCTTCCATCTGATGATGGGGCTGCCGGCTCCCGCATACGCATCCTTGATGGCGCGGATTTACCCGGATGACCAACGCGGCAGGCTGATGGGTAACGTTCGGGTTGCGATGGGGGCGTTCATGATTCCGCTCACGTTCGCAGCCGGTTATTGGCTCGACCATTCGGGCAGCCAAGGACCGCTCATCGTCGCTTCCATTACCGGTGTGCTGTCCGTATTGGCGCTGAATCGGGTACGCGATCTGCCCAGCTATCAAGCGGCGCCAGCTGCTGTCAGCCGGACGAGTGTTTCCTTGCGGGAACAAATTCGACTCGTGAAGGAAAACCGCCCGCTCCTTATTTTCCTGCTGGCAACTACGTTATCGGGCTTCGGAAATATGGTGGGGCTGCCGCTTTTTCAAATTATTCAAGTTGACAGACTGGAATTGACCAATGTTGAAATCGGCACGCTTCGAGTTGCATATACAGCTTGCCTGCTCGTTTCGTATCTCATCATGGGGTGGGTGATGGACCGCTATTCGCCCCAGCTCGCTCTCTGTATTGCCATGGCGCTTTATACTGTTGTTCCGCTGCTTTACGGATTTGTCGGCACTTATTCTTCCATCTTGATCGGCAGCGGATTGCAGGGCCTAAGCGATGCGATATGGGATATCGGCATACTCATGTTTATTTATCGCATTGTGCCGAACCGGGAAGGGATCGCCTTCGGGCTGCACTTGATGCTGTTCGGTATTCGCGGTTCGATCGGGCCCATGCTGAGCGCCTCGGTTATTCCCTGGATCCCGATTGCTGCGGTGCTAAGCGGGGCAGCATGCTTCTGCTTACTTGGTTTCCTGTTGTTTCTCGTGTATTTTTATCGAAGGCCGGCGGCGGGCTAGATGAGCTCATTTCCCGGGCAACCGCACAATTCGCGTCTTTTCGCCAAATAGACGAGCCCCATTCGGCATAGGTCGCGCCGAAGGGGCTCGTTTGTTGCAGGCTATAACCGCGGCTCCTTTTTCATGAAACTTCTTGCCAGCTTCTCGACTACCGGATCGCGCTCATTTTCCTCCGCCCGATTGCGCTCCTCCATGACATCGATCATGACGGTTTGTCCGTTCTCTTCTGCTTGAAATAAGCATTTCGCCTCGTCGATGAGCTGAACCTCGTATCCATTCTCCCGCAGGCAGCGCTCGTAGTCCGCCGCTGTAGGGAGGCGATCTGCATATAAGACGACGCGAAGCTGCTTGGTCTCCGTACCTCTCACGATTTTGAAATGAACGACATACTCACGGGTTGGCGCAGTCATTCGAATTCCACCTTTCCTGCTTTCCATTGAATATACAGAATCAGTCTCCGCCTTGCTGTGACATTTCATACACCTGCATAAGGTTCAGGCTGTTCGGCGGCCTTTCTGTATATACTTTACTACAAAAAAGACGGTGATCGGTGTCAACGCAATGGTTGGAAGGAACCACAGCAGGATGCTGACGGACTCAATCGCGAGCAGCCGCGGTGCACCGAACACGACAAAGGCCGTTAGGGTGGAGATGGAGCAGGTCATCATGCCGGAAATATGCTCAATTACCCAATGAGTCGAGAGCTTAGGCGAACGAAGCCAGTATATGAGCTGTGCAGCGCCAAGCCCGATGCCAAGAAAAGGGAAGTATTGAAGCAGCGGCATTTGGATGGAAAAGCCGTACAGGCTAACTCCGATGCCGGAAACCAGCAGCAAAGTCGGAAATAGCAGGTCGACCGGCTTACGATGAGGAGCAGTACGACGCTTATGCCGCAAGACACGGATGCCATACCAGGCGCTTGCGCCGCTCAGCACCGAAATAAAGAGCAGAAACCAGGAGAAGGAAATTTTCGATGCGTCAGCGGCAGGATCAAGCGCAATTCGATACAGCCCCATATAAAAGGCTGAAACCGATACGATACTCATCGCATACACATACAGCCAACCGACACGGTTATGCGTTTTGCCTCCTTTTTTCGTTACAATCGGGATCCAGAACAGAAGCAGTGCCAGAAATCCGGCAATGATATGCAGCCATCTCGAAACCTCGAACAAAAGAAACACGTGGACCACGCTCCGATTTCAATGAATTTGTTTCCATCATACTGTTGTCGATGCCGTTCGTACAGTGAAGCAAGTTAGCTCATGGAGTGACGAAGGTCATCCCACCGTTCCAAACGAGCTTGATTAGTAGGAATGCTTTGCATTATGATCGGTAGAGTACGAGGGAACGGAGGTCGCTTATGTCAGATGATGAACAAGGGCAAGCCCGAATATCGTTCGGCGAGCAAATTCGGGAGCGGTTGGCCCAGCAAAGTGCCGATACGAAAGCAGCGGTAGAACGGGCGGAGCGAGAGCTGGAAAGCGAGCGTTCGGCATACCGGTATATTGAACGGCACAAGGAGCTGTTTTTTGCGGCGCTGATCAACTCGGAGGAATGGGGACTCCGCGACGAATATGAGCAGCTGAAGCATCTTCTACATGATGCACAGACGGTAGAAGAGGTTGATCAGCTGCATCAGCAGGCTCAGCATATTCTATCCTTGATGTCGTCGCCGTGGCTGTATATTGTATCCGGTATACGTAAGGCAGGGCAGCCTCCCGAGGTGCTGTCGTTCCACCTCGCTGAACCCTATGCGCTGCGGCGGATCGAGGTGCTGGAGCAGGAGAACGCTTATGTCGGCTTGACCATCCGTAAATATGAGCTGGAGCTCGAATAACGAGGAAAAGCAGCGGCCCGTAGCCGGGTGCTGCTTTCATTCGTCTTGTCGCAGGGGGCGGTCGTTACTTCCTGAGCTTCTTGATTTGATAATAGATGGTGCAGCCGAGACAATAGCCCAGTACGGCACCGAGAGCGGCGAGTCCTAGCATCGCCGCGAATAGATAGCCGGCGAGAGCCCATCCTAGCGCAAAGCAAACGACGGACAGAGACAGGAACACGGCCGCAAGTCCGTTGTTAAATCGTTGCAGCTCGGCTGATTCCGTCGGTGAGCTGTCGATTCTCGATGCCAGAAAAGGCTTGGCAAGTCTCACGAACACATTCGCCTGCAAGCCGAGCCATAAGGTAATCAATTGAACGAACAGCAGCGCAGCCACCAGGATCGGCTGTCCGAATACCAAGGCGGCGGTGACCAGGATGATGATACCAATCTGATTGGCGCGAACATAGGGAACCGGAATTTCTGAATGATTCATATCGGGAAAGCCTCCTTGCAGGCGGTTTTCCTCAGTGTATCGGAAGGGTACCGCTTTGCGCAAGCCGAAATTGCATCGGTGTCATGCCTAACTTGCGCTTGAATACAAAATGCAGGTAACTCGCGCTGGAGTATCCGTTCTCAGCGGCGATGCTCTCGATGGTGCGGGCCGGGTCCGCCAGCTCTTTGCATACCTGCTGCAGCCGGACCGACTCGACATATTCGGTGAAGGTGGAGCCCGTTTCGTTGCGAAAAATACGCTGCAGCTGGCGGGCGCTAATTTGCACACGTTCCGCCACCAGCTCGAGCGTTAACGGCGTATTATAATTATCCTTGATAAATTGAACAGCGAGCTCGTAGCGATGTCGCTTCATATCGCGGGAAGGCAGCTCAGCCGCCGCTGCCTGCTTCCTTGTAAAGGCGCGGGCCGTTCGAAGCATAATCTGGATGACGGCGTGCTTCATTTGGGTCAATAATGCTGGGTCATTGTCTCGCCACGCAAGATAGGCGGCAAGAAAGCAGCTCATGGCCTGGTGACGGTCCAGCTCCGGCCGAAGCGGCAGCTGCTCCAGCTGTCGGATGCACGCCTCCGCTTCGGCTTCCTCCCAGCTTTCTACATAACCGTCGACCTGTTCCAGCTTGTAAATATCGATATGCAGACACAGCTCATCCATGGCTTCCGACTCACTTGCCTCCTGATAATGAAGCACGCCTGGACCGGTAACATACACCATGCCTTCGTCAAGCTGAAACAGCGTTTCTTCGAGGATGACGATGCCGCTGCCCCTGGGGATCAAATGAAACTCAAATTCCGAATGCTTATGAAACGGGATGACCCTCCCGGGCGGGAAGGTCGTATAATGAAACTTCATCAGACGGATCAAATATCGGCCCCAACGGAATTGAACCTCGAGTCGATCCAGCGCGTACGGCTGCTCGAGCATCGGCTCGAACGGATAGGTTCTCGGTGGTTTCGCGGGGACAGCCCCTGCACTGCGTCTGCTCATGCCTCCAGCGAGTCGAGCTGCACAATCGAACGCATTCGGGCGGACAAATTGGAGGCTTCCATGAGACGCGTCAAGTCCCGCGCGAGCTCAATGTTCTCGCTAGCTATTGTGCCGGATTGAATATGCGATACCCATTGGTGAAAGGCGGACGGCTTCTCCGCCGGAAGCTCGCTCCAAACCGTCCATTCCTTCGACTGCTCATCGCCAAGCCTGGAGCTGCGAACGAGCAGCTTGTTGTCGTGTGTCGAATAGAGCAGGCTGCCTTCCGTACCGTGGATTTCAATGACGAAGGGCGACATCCGATTGACAAAGCCGGCTTCCACGACTGCGATTGCCCCGTTCGGATAGCGAAGCACCGATACAGCCTGATCCTCGACCTCGCGTCCGGTGATATAGCTATAGGAAGCGGTAATGCTCTCGGGCATTCCAAGAAACAGTCTCGCCAGATACATAGGGTGGCAGCCAAGGTCGATCATCGCTCCTCCTTGGCATTGCTCCATGGAGAAGAAGTGGGCTGGCAGCCAGCCGTTAGGGGCAGCGTCCGTGGAAATCGCCCCGTTATGCGAAAGTCTTGTCCGAACCAGTGTGATCGTACCGAGCAGCTCCTGCGCCAGAATCGATTGGACGGCTTGCGTATAGTCGGTATTCAGCCGCGGCAACGATACGGTCAATACGACGCCCGACTGCTTTACAGCATTCAAGATGTCGATGCACTCCTTCTGCGTTGCCGCTACGACCTTCTCCGTAAATAGATGCTTCCCGGCTTGGGCGGCTGCGACCATGATATCGCGATGCAGGTTAGTAGGCGTATCTACGATGATTGCGTCTACATTCGACTGCGCCAGCAGCTCCTCGAAGCTTTCGAAATACGGCACATTTCGATCCGCTGCTTCTTTACGACCGCGCTCCGGAATTTCATCCCAGACGGCAACGATCTCCGTATCCGGATGCTCCGCCGCTTGCTTTGCATAATCCTTGGCATGTACATGCCAGAAGCTGGCCATCGCTACTCGAATCATTTGTAACCCTCCACTATGCAAAATAATGTCACACCACTCTCATAACGCCATCATACCATTCCTTTTTCAACGTGGATATTACAGTTTCGCGACAAAATGATATGCAATAATGCGACATGATGCAGATATCCAGAACAAGAAAGCAGCCATCCCTTCGGGAATGGCTGCCTCGTGCCCATGCATATGATAAACTTATAGAAATACGATAACGAACGGGAGGGCAATCGATGCTGCTGTCCAACGAACAGAAACAGCTGATTCTGGAAGTGCTGCGTAAGGAACGCCGCTCGTTATGGTCACGCCGCCGCGGCAAGCTGCTGGACCGGACCATCGCCGATTTCGAGCAGGCGCTTCGCAATGAAGCGGTCAATAAGCCGAACAGCCGGCCTCTATGAGAACATATCCTTAAGCTTATCGAACGGATTATTGCTGAAGCGCTCCGACATATACACCACTTCGGTCGTATAGGACAATCCGTCCTCGGCTTCGTTCTTCTCCAACTGATATTGATCTGCAAGCTTTACGAACAACGAGGCCGTATTCTTCGCATCGTCCAAGGCGCGATGGTGAAGCCCGGAGAATGGCAGCTCGACCAGCTCCATTGCCCGCTGCAGGCCGACGTGCTGATGCTTCTCCACCTTCATAATCGCGGAGAACTGGAGCTGCAGATCATTATAATTCCGAATCCAGTCATATTCGAGCTGCAGCGCTCTGCATTCGTCGAGAAGCTGCAGCTTATCTCCGTCTCCCCACGCGCACAAATAATATTCCCCTTCGCCAATCCACTGCCGAAACGCCTCGATCGCCTCGCGGAAGGTTGGGGCGTTATCGACTTCCTCCTGGCTGATTCCAGTGAACTGCTTCGTCTCCTCGCTCAGCTTCGGATTAACCGTCGGCTTTACACAGGTCTGGAACGTATCCGTAATCTCTGCTTTCCCTTCTACCACCATCACTTTGACGGCTCCGATCTCGATCGTGCTGCAAGTCTCCTTGCGTCTGCGTTTTACAGTCATCTCCATGTCGAATACGATAGCAAGCACGTTTAATCGCCTCTCTGTCTGCATCTGCTTAGAGCTCTATTGTAACATGCAGAGAGGGGTTCGGAAAATGTTTTTAACCGTCGTATGATTGGCTCCGTTCACAAATTTGCAATATCTTTTGTCAGGGTGATAAGTTTCTTTTTCTTCTCTCTTCGGGCAAAAAGAATTATAGTTGGACGAGAAAGGGGAGGTACGATGAACGGATGGAGAACGACCTTCTGGACTCTATGGATTTCCGTATTTTTTTGCAGCTCCAGCTATTCCCTTGCCATTCCATTCCTGCCTTTATTTTTATATGAGCTTGGCGTCAGTGAAACAGCCGTAAAGCCGCTTGCGGGTATCGTGTTTGCTTCGTCCTTCCTTGTCGGCGCCGTGATGGCTCCGGTATGGGGCTCGCTCGCTGACAAATACGGGAAGCGCAAAATGGTCATCCGCGCCGGACTCAGTCTCGGTCTTGCGTATTCGCTGTACGCCTTCGTCGACACGGCCTGGCAGCTCATCCTCGTCCGTATGCTGCACGGTTTTGTCGGTGGGTTCGTACCGGCCTCTATGGCGATTGTCGCTTCGGCATCGCCGCAGGAGCGACTCGGACGCAACATCGGCTTTATGCAGGCGGGCGTTATAGCGGGGTCCGTCATGGGGCCGCTACTCGGAGGCTGGCTGGCGGATCTGTTCGGCATGAGGCTGTCCTTTCTCGTATCGGCTGTCCTGATCACCCTCCCGACGCTCGCGGTTATCGCCATCATTAGAGAGCAGCCTGCCCGCAAGTCGGCTAAATCAGCGCGCATTCGCGACGATCTGTTGACAGCGGTGCGGAATCCTCAGCTGCGGATCGCGCTTGCACTGCTAGTGACGCTGCAGTGCAGCCTCGGGGTCATTCAACCGCTGCTTACGCTGCATATTGCCGATTTGCAAGGTACGCTACAGGGAGCCGTATTGACATCGGGCTTCATTCTGTTTCTTGTCGGCGCTTCCGGAGTGGCAGGTGCTGCGATATGGGGGCGAGCAGGCGAAAGGCTGGGGTATAACAAGGTGCTGATTGTATGTGTGGTCTGTGCAGGGATTTGCTTAATGTCCCAAGTGGCCGTTGACCGGCTCTGGGTGTTTGCTGCCGTGCAGATTGGATTTGGCTTGTTCGTCGCTGGGATTTCACCAATGGCTAATTCGATCGTGGTCAGCTGCACACCTTCCGACTTTCGCGGTCGTTCGTTCGGACTCACGACGAGCGCCAATCAGATCGGTGCGATGCTCGGACCGCTTGCCGGCGGGCTTCTGGCGATGTCCTTCAGTATACCGGCTATTTTCGCGTTCGCGGGTGCGTTGTTATTGGCATCAGGGTTGATCGTGCGAACGTTGGCCGTTCATCAGGGTGAACGGCAGCCATTGTCTTAGAATTGTAAAATCTTTTTAATCTTATATTAATTATTGTGTGATAATGTTATAATGGAAGGGAAAAATAGGATAGACGGAGCTGGTTGCGATGATCGTTATGATCCATTTCCAGAATAAGAAGGTTCCCGTGTACTCGGACGACACCAATGAGAAGAAGAAGCTCGGCCTGCTCAAGGCTGCGCTTGAACATAAGCTGATCAAAGGCAAGAAGGCGATCAAGACCTGTCTCAACAGCCTGATCTCAATTGAAATTATCGGTTCCGAGGCCATTCTTCATGCACATAACGAACGGGATACGCTGGTGCTTTCGCTGTATTGATATTTACAAAAATTACACAAATGTAACGAATTGATTTTACAATTGCCTAGTATGATGAGCGTATAAGAATCAAACAATCGTAAAGCTCATACGGGCAAGTGTGTAGAGAAATGCTCGGAGCAATGGACAGTTTTCTGTCTATTGTTTCGGGCATTTTTGTGTTTAAACACATCTGGAATTCGGGACATTTCACTTGCTTGTGAAGAAGCCGCCTGCTCTGCAAAACAAATTGCATCCACCGCGTCCGGACAAGGGCAGCGTATACATATGTTATCCAAGCAAGCCGCTAATCTGGAAACGTTGGCCGAGAAGCTGGTGGACAGTGTAAAAAGCTTTAAAATTTAGCACACACAAGGAGGATATGATAATGAAGTTATGGAAAAATGTTTTGTCAATCATGCTACTTATTGCTTTGCTGTCCGCTTCTTTGCCAACGAAGCCGGCGAACGCGGCACCAACCTATCGAGAACTTGCCGAGCACTGGGCGCCGGACTTTTATCATGAAATCAACTACGCCTATAATTGGAAGGCAGACCTGATAACTAATTTTAATTTTGACGGAGACTGGAATGCAAGCAACAATTGGGATAACCTGTACGGAGGATATTCTTTGAAATCATATGTCTATTACTCTGTAGTGGAATCACAAACCCATTATTTTATCGGATACTACGTATTTCATCCGCGTGATGAGGGAGTAGATTCCTCCCATCCGAACGATATGGAAGGAACGCTTCTTGTGATCCGCAAGGATGGATCCACCTACGGCAAGTTTCAATTGATGGAAACGTTCGCCCACTATCTCTTCTTTCAATATACGAATGACAGCAATATAACGAAAGGAAAAGCGGATTTGGATGGTGGAGTCCAGTTTAACGGTCACCGCCCCAAGGTATATATTGAGCCAAACGGTGCAACAACCGTATTTTTTGATGGGAAATACAGCGGTGGACATGGCCATTATGCGTACCTAAACCAAGGTGCTACTGATGCGGGAATTGTCTACTATTATGGCGGAACTGCTTCGCAGGTGACAAGCAAGCCGACGGGAAAATACACACAGCGCTATTCCTATGACCTGTTGAATATTACTGAGTTGTTCAGTCGTAGAGAAAGCTCGTCCACATACCCTGATTTTAATAAATCGCCATGGGGATGGGATATGTCAAAGACAACAAATAAACTATATGGTGACGGTGAAACATACCGCGGTGATTTTCTTGCAGATCCTGCTCATCTGGTGGATACGCATCTGAACGGTCTCGGAACATTCTCACACAGCTATGTCTATAACCCATATGCAACACACATCATAACCGTTTCCGATGTCACGAGTCTGCATGATGGTGATTTGACGACTGCTAGCGACATTTATATAAAGCTTACAGTGGACGGCGAGCCTTATATGTCGCATGGATTGTGGAAATACAATGATGCTGCTATCAACTCTAAAAAATCTGTGTATTTCGGCAAAAACCACGCAAGCGATGGCAATCAGTACAGCGAAAGCTATCGAACGCGTTATATTGTGCGCCCAAAGAACTCATCCGTTCGCTTTGAAATTATGGATTACGACGATACTGGAAGCGACAGCCTTGGCTATAAATCGACCTCACCCGCGCCGGGCAACAGTGTAACATGGACGGATACGATTACGAGCAGTAGTAAAGCCAAGTTCACTGCAACGATCCAAGCTACCAATAATTAAATTAACACTCCATTAACAAATCTTTCGACGTGATTTTACAATAATCGTGTATAGTAGTTTTGTAGGTAATGGATTTGTAGCAAGCTGAAAGGCTGTGAACGATGAGTTTACTTCACAGAATAGCCCATAAGCCGATCATTGCTGCGCTCCGAAATCCGGAATTGGTTCAAGATGCGATCCATAGTCAGGTTGATAACATTTTCTTTATGGGCGGCACCGTTTTCGATATTCAGCCTGCAGTCCATGCGGCCAAGGCGGCCGGTAAAGGAACGTTTGTCCATCTCGATTTGATTCGCGGACTATCCAATACGGATAAAGAATCGGTGCAGTTTATCGCCGAGTGCGTGATGGCGGACGGAATTGTAACGCCTAAGAGCCACCTGATTCGAGAAGCAAGGAAGCATGGCTTGTATGCGGTGTTTCATCTGTTTGTATTGGATACGCTGGCCATGAATAATGGACTCAAGATGGTGGAGTCGATTGAGCC
>JBEPYM010000100.1:0-807 GCA_041641375.1 Paenibacillus sp. | reverse complement strand
AATTACGTGAGAGGCTACAAGATGCAATTGAGCTCATGCCGGGTGTAATTCCCAAGGTCATTTCTACCTTTGCGGACCGGTTTGACAGTATTCCGGTGATCGGAAGCGGGCTGATCCATACGAAGGATGAAGCAGAGCTTTGCTTGCAGGCTGGAGCAACTACGCTGTCTGTCAGTGAACCGAAGCTGTGGCAGCTCACGTTTGACCAATTGAATAACGAGTAATTTTGCTGTTTAGAGCGATGTGCCGAGAGAAAGCTCTGAACAATAGACGGACGTCCTATTGACGTTCCTGTTTATTGCTCAGGTTGCTTTCTCTTTTTTTCGGCCAGCAGCAGGGAGCAGCATGAATGACGGAGGGTACATGGAGAAGCTGTCGCTCAGCAAGTTGGATGCATTCTTTTTTGATTTGGATGGTTGTCTGTATTTCGGAGACCGCATTGCCCCAGGAGCGGCTATGTTGTTGTCACAGCTGCGCTTCGACAATAAAATCACGATGTTTGTGACGAATAACTCAACACACACCGGGATGGAGGTTGCCGCTAAGCTGAATGAAATGGGAATTGTGGCATCGGAAAGCGATGTCGTAACAGCGGCGGATTGCGCGGGAGCCTATGTTATGGATGTCGTTGGACATGCTACGGTAAAGGTCGCGGGAAGTAGGAGTTTGCAACGAGCCATTGAGCAGTCCGGACATCGTGTGCTGGATTGGGGCGACGATCACTCAGCTGAAGTCGTGTTGATTGGAAGAGATGAAGGTTTTTCATACGAGAAGCTTTCAGCCATTGTCCAGGAATGGATGAAGGGC
>JBEPYM010000099.1:1660-12867 GCA_041641375.1 Paenibacillus sp. | reverse complement strand
TCGCAACGGCTGGCTTTACGCTGACGCAGGACGCAAGCGGCGCTTCCGTTACGTACAGTGCAAGCTACGAGGTCATTGCGAAAAATTTGATGGATCCGGAAGCGGTCGCGCACCTGCCGAATACTCCGTTTTTCCTGTCACCGGAGCTGATGTGGGCGCTGTTCGCGATGATTGTCATCGCATTCGGCATCAAGCTGCCGATCTTCCCGTTCCATACGTGGATGCTGCGGGTGCATACAGAGGCGCCGCCATCCGTCGTTATGATCCACTCCGGCATTCTGCTGAAGATGGGCGCTTACGGATTAATCCGGTTCGGGGTGCTGCTGTTCCCTGAACAAGCGCAAGGTGCGGCGTTCGTACTGGCGGTGCTGGGTGTCGTCAACATTTTGTATGGTGCGGTGCTCGCATTGGTTCAGAACGAGTTCCGTCTCGTGCTTGCCTATTCGAGTATTAGCCATATGGGAATCTGTTTACTTGGAATCGCCGCGGCGAACGAGATCGGACTTCAAGGCGCGGTGTTCCAAATGGTGTCTCACGGCTTGATTTCAGCGTTGTTGTTCCTGCTGGTCGGCAGTCTGATCGAACGGACCGGTACGACGAAGCTGGATGAGCTTGGCGGGTTGGCCAAGTCGATGCCGTTCATCAGCGGAGTGATGCTCGTGGCGGGAATGGCTTCGCTCGGATTGCCAGGACTGTCCGGCTTCATCAGTGAATTCCTCGCCTTCCTCGGCTTATTCGAGGTCATGCCGATTGTCGCCGTCATAGGCACGATCGGGATTGTGCTGGCGGCGGTGTATGTGCTGCGCGCGGTGCTCTCGATCACGTATGGACCGATTGCCGATCGACATAAGGATCTGAAGGACGCGCGATTCATCGAGGTCATTCCGATGGTGACGCTGGTTGCCTTCATCCTGTTGATCGGATTGTATCCGGCTGTATTGAGCGAGCCGCTCAAACAAACGATTATCGGCTTTGCCGATGCCTTAATGAGTTCCGGAAGGGCGGGGGGATAAGCGATGGATGAGCTTCAACGACTAACCGCCTCCGACCTACAATATTTGCTTCCCGAACTGATTCTGGTCGGTGCCGCGGTTCTTTTGACACTGCTGGATTTGATGCTTCCGGACCGGGTCAGCCGGTCAAACATTGGCGTGCTGGCGCTGGCTGCTTTAATCGGGGCGGGTACGGCAGTCTTCATGCAGCTTGGTGCGGATGCGCCCGTCTCGCTGCTTGGGGGCAGCTTCCGTGTCGACGATTACGCGGCGCTGTTCAAGCTGGTTCTGCTTGGCTCGACGGCATTGATTGTGCTGATGAGCATCGGCCAAGAGGAGAAGCAGGGCATTACGCATAAGGGAGAGTTTTATTACCTGCTGCTCCCGGCGGTTCTGGGCGGCATGATTATGGCGTCTTCGACGGATATGATTACGATGTTCGTCGGCTTAGAGACGCTCAGTATTTCGTCCTATGTATTGGTTGCGCTAGCCAAAAAGCGTTCGACCTCGCATGAGGCGGCTTTCAAATATGTCGTAGTCGGCGGTATTTCTACGGCGTTTATCTTGTACGGGATGTCGTTCTTGTATGGAATTTCGGGTTCGACCAACTTGGCGGCGATCAATCAGGCGATTATGCAGCATGCAGACTCGTATGAAATGCTAATGTATGTGAGCTTTTTCTTGCTGCTGACGGGTCTTGGCTTCAAGATCGCAGCAGCTCCGTTTCATGCTTGGGCACCTGATGTGTATCAGGGCGCACCGACACCGGTATCCGCCTTCCTGGCGGTCGTATCCAAGGGAGCTGCGATCGCGCTGGCGTTCCGGTTTATCTTTAACGTCTATTACGGTTCCGCCGATCCGCAGGTGACGCCGCTGGAAGCGGACGTCTTCTTCGCAGTGAGCCTGCTGGCAGCCGCGGCGATGATCGTGGGCAACGCCATGGCGTTGAAGCAAATGAATGTGAAGAGGCTGCTGGCGCTGTCTGGCGTAGCGAACGCAGGCTACCTGCTGGTGCCGCTGACGCCATTCAGCGATGTACACTTCGGCAACATATCCGAAATGATGTTTTACCTGATTGCGTATGCGTTTATGAATATCGGCGCGTTCGCGTTGGTTATGATTGTGAGCAGTGCGGAGGGACACGACGAGATGCGCGGCCTTGCGGGATTGTATCATCGTGCCCCGTGGACTGCAGTGGCGGGTGTGCTCATCGTACTGTCGCTGGCGGGTTTGCCAATCTCGGGCGGCTTCTTCGGTAAGCTGTTCATCATGTTTGGCGCGCTCCAGGTGCATAAATATTGGCTGGTTGCGATCATGATCGGTACGAGCGTCGCTTCGTTCTACTACTATTTCGGCTTCATTCGCCAGATGTTTATGCGTCCGGGCTACGATAACAAGGACATTCATGTTCCGGCTAATCTGGGCGCCACGCTCTGGATTGCCGCGGCGGCGTCCGTGTTCCTCGGGTTGTTCCCTCATCTGGTGCTGGAGCAATTGACAGAGCTGGTGGGGCTTGTGGCGGATTTCTTCGAAAGATAGATACTGCGTATGCGTCGGGCGGCTTAGGCTGTCCGGCGTTTTTTCTGTGCAGGCGGATGTGCGGGGGAAAGGCGGGAATAGCGGAAAAAGGTAAATGATGTTTTTTTACATCGCAGACAGGAAAATCGCATGATAATCTCGAATACGTTATATTTGGGTTCGGCGTCAATGGCTTCAATGAGTCAGGAAGCTCTACTCGTGCTTGCCTCAGATGAGCGGATTTGTTGCTCTGATGGCGGAGTTGCCATGCCATCGACCATGCAAAAGAACTACAGGAGATTATACATGCGCACTTATACAATTCGAATGATCGTGTGGATGATTGTGGCTGCAATGCTTATCACCGTACATCCAGCAAGGTCGGCTGCGACCGACCAAGTCCCTGCGGAGCATCGATTCGATAGCTATATCATCAAATGGCGGGAACAAGCACCGGACCTGTTCTACCAAGAAAGCGAAGTGCTTCGTGCCTATCAGGACGGGGCCATTATCGTTGCGAGGCCGCTCCCCAACATTACGGCGGCAAGCTGGACCAAGCGTTGGTCAAGCGACATCCGGGTGGAATATGTACAGGAGAACCAGTCCGTATCGATTCTGAATGTGGAGAGCCCGAATGATCCGCTGTACAGCAAGCAATACCACCTGCAGCAAATTCAAGTGGAGGCGGCTTGGGCGGAAAGCAGCGAGTCGCTCAGTTTTCCGATTGCGATTATTGATACGGGAATTGACGCGGAGCATCCCGATCTTGCCTCCAATCTGGTGGCGGGCGTCAATTTGATCCAATCGGGCAGAGCCCCTGCGGACGATAATGGACACGGCACGAACGTGGCGGGTGTCATTGCCGCCGCGGGCAATAACCGGCAGGGGATTGCCGGGGTGCTCTGGCGTGCCAAGCTCATGCCGATCAAGGCGATTGAGGCGAATGGACGTGGCGAAGAGGATAAGCTTGGGCAAGGCATTCGATATGCGGTGGATAACGGAGCCAAAATTGTCGTGCTATCGCTTGGACTCAATCGATATAGCCCCTATATGCGTGAAATTACGGAATACGCCGAACGCAAAGGGGTGCTTCTCGTCGCTGCATCCGGCAATGAGGGGACGGACGTGAAATTCCCAGCCGCGTATCCGACGGTGCTGGCAGTAGGCGGCGTTCATCTGGACAATACGGTGCATCCTCGCTCCAATCGGGGACCTGAGCTTGATATTACCGCTCCGTGGTATGTGTATACGACAGCCAGAGGGGGCGGCTACGAATATAACGAGGGTACCTCCATGGCTGCGCCGCAGGCAGCAGGCGTTGCTGCTCTATTGTGGAACAAATATCCGCACTTGAAGCCGGTTGATATCCGCAATTTGCTGCGTCAGACGGCGGAGCCGACAGGGGCTGAAGGGTCGGACGGGTGGAATCCGCTCACGGGCTTCGGTTTGCTGCGAGCGGATCGGGTATTAACAGAGACGCTTTCCGAGGATCCGAACGAACCGAATGATACGAAAACAGCTGCAAAAGCAATGTCGATCGCGAATACGACAATTGGCTCGATCACCCATGCCGGAGACCACGATTGGTTCTATGTCGACGCCCCCTATGACGGTACACTGAATGTCGAGGCCGAATGGACAGGGGCGATTGGTAATACGATCCGAGCGTCGAACCTGGAGCTTCTCCATGACAAGCAGGACGGTACATCGGCGTCGTTCTCGCTGCACCCGCTTGAGCCGCTGCAGCTGCCTATCAGCAAGGGAAGAAGCCATATCCGTCTCCGGATCGCAGATGCGCAAGGCCCGTTCCCGCTGCTGTACTCGCTGACGTCCAGCTTTGCTATTGCGCCGGATCCATTTGAAGAGAATGACCGCCGCTTCCAGGCGTTCTTGCTTCCCGATGCGAACGGCACCTATATTGGAAACTTTCACAAGAAGAGCGATATCGATTGGTATGCCGTTCAAATTGACCAATCGGGAATCTTTCAGGCTAAGGTCACTGCTTCTACGCCGCGGATCGATGCGGAGCTGCTCTTCGAGCCGCAAAAGGCCGAGAAGGAAACGCTTGTCGATCAGACGGGAGAAGGCGGAGATGAACTTCTTCCTCCCATCCAGGTTACACCTGGACGGTATTATATCCGAATTCGCAACGTAATCAGCGGATCTCCGTATGCTGTCATGGGTGAATATCGCCTCACGACCACGTTCACGCCCAAATATCTCGACCCTAATGAACCCAATAACCGTTCCTACCAATCCGTTTCCATGATGCCGGAGACGGAGTATGTCGGTGTGTTCCATACCGATCAGGATGAAGATTGGTTCTCGTTCTATGTCGATGATCTTTCGGTTACCGAGCTGCGCTTGTCGGGCGTTCCGGACGGCCGTGCGGTTACAATGGAGCTTTACACGTCGAATTTCCGGGAGATGCAGCAAATCCGCACTGCACCTAACGGAACAATATTGTGGCAAGCCCCTTTGCAGCCGGGCTTGCATTTTGTAAAATTAAAGGCGGATCGCGCATTCGATCATTCGATGTACCGATTGATGCTTCGCATTCGTCCGATTGTGAACGGGTATGTCGATTTGGAGCAGCATTGGGCGAAGCCATCCGTTCTCGAGCTGACGAAGCGGGGCATTGTGAATGGGATTGCTTCCTACGTGTTTGCGCCGGATGCTTCCTTAACGAGAGCGGAAGCCGCAACCATGATCGTGCGCGCCTACCGCTTGACTGGCACTCCAGGGCATCCGTTCTGGGATGTCGGCTCCGATCATTGGGCGGGGGAGTTTATCGGGCGTGCCTACCAATCCGGAATTATCTCGGGTTATCCGAACGGAACGTTCGCACCGGATGCGCCCGTAACAAGGCAGGAGATGGCAGTGATGCTGGCCAATGCATTGAAGATTCGGGGGAATGTCACGCAATCCGGATCGCCATTCTCGGATGTAACTGAACCCTGGGCGCTTCCGATCGTTCGCCAGATGGCGCAGGAGGGCTGGATTACCGGCTATGCGGACGGCACCTTTAAGCCGGCCCGTTCGGCCACCCGTGCGGAGTTTGCGACCTTGCTCTTGCGAACGCTGCTTCGGGAACGATCTTGAAACTAACGATAATGGAGGCTTATCGCGGCCATGAATGCAGCAATGAATGCAACCAACACCTTCCTGGGTTATTCCGGCGTCATGTATATAGCCGTTAACCTGATCTGTATTGCGCTCAGCTGGTGGGCGCTCCAGTCCATCCGCATCGACGTACTGCTATACAAGCCAAGCGGGGCTCAGGCCAAAGCGCTGTTGATTATCCTATCTATCGTGATGGGGCATGCGCTGGCCGGATTCTTTATCCAATATTTGGGGTGGACATCTCTGCTAAAGTGGATGTTTTGACTTCGGTTGGGGAATAACATCGGGTTCGGTTGTCAAAAATGAGTAGTACCACCACACGAAAACTGCAAGGCGAAGCGAATGCTTTGTTGAGCGTAGAAATGATTCTACATGCGTGAATGCGCGGAGGGACCGAAGATATGAGCAGAATGATCGTCCGCGGCGGCAAACGTCTAACGGGTAGCGTGAAGGTAAGCGGCGCCAAAAATGCAGTGCTTCCCATTATTGCAGCGTCCATCCTCGGATCCGAAGGGGTGAGCGTGATTCATGACGCGCCGGCTTTGGACGATGTGATGACGATTGGCAGTGTATTGGATTCGCTCGGTGTTCAGGCTTCGCATAACGGAGTAGAAACGATAACGATTAACGCCCAAAATATTGCGCGATACGAAGCGCCTTACGAGCTGATTCGCAAGATGAGAGCTTCTTTCCTCGTGATGGGTCCGCTTCTTGCGCGAGTAGGGAAGGCTCGTATTTCCCTACCAGGGGGATGTGCGATCGGTACAAGACCAATTGACCAGCATTTGAAGGGCTTTGAGGCGATGGGAGCGGAGATTGGTTTAGGTCAAGGCTATATTGAGGCTACCGTCAATGGTCGGCTGCAGGGTGCGAAAATATATCTGGATGTCGCAAGCGTAGGCGCTACCGAAAATATTATGATGGCTGCTACACTGGCTCAAGGAACTACCGTGATTGATAACGCGGCCAAGGAGCCGGAAATTGTGGATTTAGCAAACTATTTGAACGCAATGGGCGCCAAAATCCGCGGAGCAGGTACCGGTATGATTCGAATCGAGGGCGTTGAGAAGCTTCGGGGTGCCACGCATTCCGTAATACCGGACCGAATCGAGGCAGGTACATACATGATTGCCGCGGCAATTACAGGCGGCAATGTATTTGTTGAAGGAGCGATCTCAGACCATCTGATGCCGGTGATTGCCAAGCTCGAGGAGATGGGCGTATCCATTACGGAAGAGGAGAATGGAATTCGCGTCGATGCGGAAGCGCGCAAGCTGCGCTCAGTGGACGTCAAGACATTGCCGTACCCCGGTTTTCCGACGGATATGCAGGCTCAGATGATGGCGCTGCTGCTTGTCAGCGAAGGCACCAGTCTTGTCACCGAGACGGTGTTCGAGAATCGGTTTATGCATGTCGATGAATTTAAGAAAATGCGGGGACAGATCAAGGTGGAGGGCAGGACGGCCATCATAAGCGGTGGATCGCTCCTCATGGGAGCCAAGGTTTGTGCAACCGACCTGCGCGCTGGCGCTGCACTTGTGCTGGCGGGACTTGTCTCAAGCGGAGTTACCGAAATTACAGGACTCCACCATATCGATCGAGGGTATGTCGATCTTGAAGCAAAGCTGCGCAGTCTGGGCGCCAGCATCGAACGAATGGACGATGAGCTGCAGGCTGCTGTGGAGGAGACGGCGGCTGCGGTTGCCCCAATCAAACGCAAGCTGAAGGAAGGGCTGGAAAGCGTTGAGACGTATCCGGCAGCAGGCGCTGCTCAGCCGTCCCTCGCATAAAGGACGAGAAACTCGATTCCATCGCTGGAGTCGGGTTTTTGTTTTTCAGGTATAGCGGGTCGGTGACATTCATAGAATGATAGTGTTCGACAACATGAGCAAAGGAGAAGTCAGCCTATGATCCGACTCCAACGCCCCCGTATCCCGCCATGCTCGCCGCGTACGCTCGGTCTCATCGGGCTCGGTACGTTATTTGCCGTGTCGTTTACCGTACCTTTTATTCTAGTAAATCAGCCGGGTCAGGCGAAGTCGGCGATGGTCATCCAAGCGGCGACCGAAGAGGGACAGACAGCGGCGGCCGTTCAGCAGCCGCTTGATCCAGGCCCCGCGGTGACGGTGTTCCGCACTGCGTTGAATCAATCCGAGCAGGTGCTGCTCGAGCACTATGTACAAGGTGTGGTAGCGGCGGAGATGCCGGCCGACTTCGAGCTGGAAGCGCTGAAGGCACAAGCCATTGCTGCCCGCACATATATAGTGAAGCGATTGGCAGAAGGAAAAGCCAAGGATATCACCGACACGGTCAAGCATCAGGCGTATGTATCCTTCGAGGACTATCGTCGTGCTTCCCCCGCGAATGCGCGCAAGATCGAACAAGCTGTGAACGACACCCATAATCGAATCCTTACCTACCAGGGACATCCCATCGAAGCTTCCTTTTTCTCCACAAGCAACGGATTTACGGAAAATTCAGAGGAGTATTGGACCTTCTCGCTCCCTTATTTGCGCAGTGTGCCGAGTCCGTGGGACGCCGAATCGCCGAAATATACATCCTCCACCAGGCTCACGCTGGATTCGCTTGCTGCCAAGCTCGGTCTGAACGATGAGGCAAAGTCGGTGCTCGCCAGACAGGGAGCTATCGTAACGGCGCATACAGGCGGCAACCGGGTTGGGACCGTGAAGCTCGGCAGCCGCACCTTCACAGGTCGCGAGGTTCGGGAGAAGCTGGGACTTCCCTCGTCCTCCTTCACCATTACGGTGAGCGGTTCGGAGGTAACCATAGCGTGCACCGGATACGGCCATGGCATCGGGATGAGTCAATATGGCGCGAACGGCATGGCGAAGGAAGGGAAGCGGGCGGAGGATATTCTTTTCTATTATTACAAGGGAACGAAGCTGGAAGAAGCAAAGCCGTTCTGGTCCAGTGTTAAATCGTTGTAAGGGACGACCGGCTCTCTTAAAAAAATCTTTCACCTCCCGGTATAAACGGAGCCTTTCTGGTAAGAATGGCTAGTGAGGTGATAGAATATGAATGAAGAAAATCAGAAGAATCAGATGCAGGACAACGCTCCAAAAACGGATGGAGCTACTCCTGCCAGCGCTTCCGCCTGGAAGAGAACGACCAACAAGAAATGGGTGTTTCCGGCGGTCTACATGGCGGCAGCGGCAATTATTCTAGCATTGATGTGGGTCTATCAGGACGCAGGCACGAATGCTCCGATGACCGACAAGGACAGAGGGCTTGAGACGACGTCCGGTACTGCGGTGAAATCGCCGACAACCGGCAAGACCGCTGTTCCGGCTAATGCGACCAAAGCGGAGCAAATGAAGTGGCCGGCCGCCAAGGAAGCCAATGCGAAAATCACGATGCCGTTCTTTGACAGCAACGCGTCGAACGATGTAAAGCAGGCGGCGATTGTCGAGTACGGCGATTCCTTCACACCGCATATGGGAATTGACTTGTCCCGCGATGACGGCCAGCCGTTCGACGTGCTCGCAGCGCTTAGCGGCAAGGTAACACGCTTCGAGCAGGTTCCGCTGATCGGCAACGTCGTTGAGATTGAGCATGAAGGCGGATTGAAGACGGTGTACCAGAGCTTGGCCGATGTGAAGGTCAAGAAGGGCGATCAGGTGAAGCAGGGCGAGCTAATCGCGAAGGCGGGCCGCAACGAGCTGGATAAGAACGAAGGCATTCATGTCCATTTCGAGGTGCTGCTCGACAACCAGCCGGTGAATCCAGAAACGTACTTAACGGATAAGCAGTAACACATAACGGGAGGGGGCTCGCCATAACGCGAGTCCTCTTCTTGTGTTTCCCGGGAAATACTGGAGCGTATACGCGCTTGCTATCCGTGGCGTACACGAATCAACCATCAGAGGGCCTTTTCAAAAAAATGTACGTGCGGCGGGCTTGTCAGGCTTGGAAACAAAGAATATAACGTTCACCCCCTCATATAATGTACCAATCATCTCGATTAGGGAGGCGAGGGGCGTGCACGATTACATCAAGGAACGTACGATAAAAATTGGTCGAAGCCTCGTGGAGACCAAGAACACGGTTCGATCGATTGCCAAAGAATTCGGTGTTTCCAAGAGTACGGTGCATAAGGATTTGACGGAGAGGCTTCCGGAGATCAATCCAGAGCTTGCGAATCAAGTCAAGACGATTCTGGAATACCACAAGTCCATTCGCCACCTGCGCGGCGGTGAAGCGACGAAGGTCAAGTACAAGAAGACACGCGGCCGTTCCTCACAAGCGAAGCAGCAGGAAACAGCGATGGTATCTTCGAAAACGTAGGCATAGTGTCCTCCTAAATTTTTAGTTAATCTCCAAAAGGAATTTCCCCCTCCACGTCGAACTACTATTAATGTTATGCATGATTTTGCCTATGCGGGGATTTGCTTTACATTTAGGAGGAACTGTCAACCATGTTCAGTAAGGATATTGGTATAGATTTGGGCACGGCGAACGTGCTGATTCATGTGAAGGGCCGCGGCGTCGTACTGGATGAGCCGTCGGTCGTAGCAATCGAGAGCGATACGAAGCGCGTGCTTGCGGTGGGCGAGGAAGCCCGCCGCATGGTAGGGCGGACGCCGGGCAACATTGTGGCGATTCGTCCCTTGAAGGACGGCGTTATCGCTGATTTCGAGATTACCGAGATGATGCTGAAGCATTTCATTAGCCGAGTCGGGGGCAAGAAGTGGTACAGCCATCCGCGTATCCTGATATGCGCCCCGACCAACATTACCTCGGTGGAACAGAAGGCCATCCGGGAGGCTGCTGAACGAAGCGGCGCCAAGGATGTGTACCTTGAGGAGGAGCCGAAGGCGGCGGCCATCGGCGCAGGCATGGACATTTATCAGCCGAGCGGCAATATGGTGGTCGATATCGGCGGCGGGACGACGGATGTGGCGGTGCTCTCCATGGGGGACATCGTAACAGCCTCGTCCATTAAGGTTGCCGGCGACAAATTTGACGCGGCGATTATGAAATATATCAAGAACAAGTACAAGCTGCTGATCGGCGAGCGAACCTCGGAAGATATCAAGATCAAGATCGGCACCGTACTTGCGGACAACCGCAATGACGAGATCGACATCCGCGGCCGCGATATGGTAAGCGGACTGCCGCAAACCGTATCGATTCATTCCTCCGAGGTGCGCGAAGCGTTATGGGAGCCGGTATCTTCCATTGTAGCAGCGGCGAAGACGGTGCTGGAGCGAACGCCGCCCGAGCTGTCGGCTGACATTATCGATCGCGGCGTAATTCTGACCGGAGGCGGCGCGATGCTGCACGGGCTGGACCAGCTGATGGCGGAGGAGCTGAAGGTTCCGGTATTGATTGCGGAAGACCCGATGCACTGCGTTGTGAAGGGAACCGGCATCATGTTGGACAACCTTGACCGCGTCTCGAAACGTAAAATTTAACGAAACGGAAGTTGGTGAGTCAGCATGCTGAGAGGACTCGGGACAGCGGCTGCAGGCATGATCTCGCAGCAGCGCAAGCACGATACCGTATCGAACAATATCGCCAACATTAATACGCCCGGCTTCAAGCAGGGAAATA
>JBEPYM010000099.1:0-1650 GCA_041641375.1 Paenibacillus sp. | reverse complement strand
GGCCGCTTGAATACAGGCGTGTTCGCGGAGGAGGAGCCGTTCTCCTTCCTGCAGGGCGAGCTGCACGAGACGAAAAATCCGTCCGACTTTGCAATTGCTTCCTTTATTGAGGTGCCGGGCATCCAGTTTGATGCATCCGGCAAGGCGGTGCTGGAGGATGGAACCAGGGTGTTTCGTCCGCAGGCGTTCTTTACGGTGCAGGATGCGAGCGGCGCGCTGCGGTTTACCCGGAACGGCAAGTTTAACGTCGACCAACAGGGCCAGCTGGTGACCGGAGACGGACTTCGTGTCGTCGACCAGAATCTCCAACCGATTGTCATTCAGGATCGAACGGTTGGCGATATAAAGGTGAACAATCGCGGCGAATTTTATAACGGCATTACCGGTCAGCGCGTTCTCGACGCGAACGGCAATCCGATGCGGCTTCGTATATCCCGCTTGGACAATCCACACATGCTGATTCGCGAAGGCAACGGCAACTTCCGCCTGCAGGATGCTGAGCAGGAGCCGCCGGAAATTTTGCAGCAGGACCGGGTCGAAATCAGTCAAGGCTTTATCGAACGGTCGACGGTCGATCCGAACCAGTCGATGATTGATATGATGGCAGCCCTTCGGGCTTATGAAGCGAATCAGAAGATTGTACAGTATTATGATCGAAGCCTGGACAAGCTGGTGAACGATGTTGGCCGGGTGTAGCCGAATTAAGGGGGATATAACGCGATGAACCATTCGATGATTACGTCGAAAGTGTCGATGAGCGCCCTGCAGCAGAAGCTGGATATGATTTCTCACAATATATCCAATGTGAATACGAATGGCTACAAGCGCCGTGAAGCGACGTTCCAGGATGTGCTGACGAATATCAAGCCGCAGCCCGACGGCTTCAGGCAGCCGGGACGCTTGACTCCGCTCGGTCTGACGATGGGCTGGGGTGCGAAGCTGAGCCAGACGCAGCTGGATTTGTCGCAGGGGTCGCTGAATCCGACCGGTCGGCCGCTCGATGTGGCGATTGAAGGGCAAGGGCTGTTCGAGGTTGTGACAGATGAAGTTGGACCGGATGGACAGCCGGTTGTCGCCTATACACGTGACGGCTCGTTCCAGCTCTCGAATATTCCGGGCGATCCGCAGCGTGAATATGTAACGACAAGCCAAGGCTATCTTGTACGCGGAACGAATGGTCAGCCGATTGCGGTACCGCGGGGCTACACGGTAGAAATTAATGCGACGGGCCGGATCTTGGCCAGCGATCCGCTTAATCCGCAAAGCCCGGCTGTTCAGCTTGGCCAATTGCGACTCGTTCGCGTCGAAAATCCGCAGCTGCTGCTGAATAATGGGAATAATATTTATACGATTCCAGACAATGTGGAGCGGGATGCGGTGGTCATCGATTACAATCCCGATCTGATCGACAATGAACGGAATCGGATTTCGGTTCGCCAATTCCATCTGGAGCAGTCCAACGTCAATCTGACGGATGAAATGACGGAGCTCATGATGGTGCAGCGTGCTTATCAATTGAATGCGAGATCGATCGTATCCAGTGATCGCATGATGGATTTGGCGAACAATCTGAGAGGATAACCGGATGGAGAAAAGGGTGAAGCCGGTCCCAAAGAAGAAGAAGATCGGCGAGATCGGACGAGCGTCGTG
>JBEPYM010000098.1:0-12908 GCA_041641375.1 Paenibacillus sp. | reverse complement strand
GTTTGGCTGAGGTTTTTCAAGAAGCTGCAGCCATTGTAACGGAGAAATCTGCTCAAATGACGAAAATCGAACCTGATTTGATTCGCAAACTAGACCCACAGCAACGAATGGTTTTTGCTCAATTGACGTTTAAACAAGACACCTTAACAACAAGTGAAATGAGAGAATTGCTTCATTTGTCAGATCGTTCCATAAGAGAAAAGGTAAGTCATTGGAGAGAAGAAGGATTCATTGAGCCGCGCGATACAGACGCCAAAAGGGTGCGTTCTATCATATTATCTGCGGAATACGAGAAGTTGGCACAAGACATTCGGAATGCGCCCGATAAATTCGCCCATTTCCTAAAATGAATACAGCACTGCGGTCTCAAGTTGAGATTCCGCAGTGTTTTTTTGATGGAACATATATTTGCTGACATGTGCGAAAGATATTTTGACTTCCTGCTGCTGATGTCAAATGAGGTGCGTTATAAAACACTTTATTCCCGAACTTATTGAACCTGACGAAGTTGTTACAAAACAGACTCATTTTTTAAACTCTGTTCAAACTGATTATTTTAATCAGAGCCATAACGGTAAAGGGACATAGGTTTGTGTTTACAATGTCAAAAAATTCGACAACACTGGCGAGGACCACGAGGATCTCATCTCGATCGGCACCATCGGGCTGATCATAGTGATCGAGTCGTATTCGCCCGACAAGGGTACGAAGCTGGCGACGTTCTCGGCGCACTGCATTGAGAATGAGATTCTGATGCATCTTCGCAGCTTGAAGAAAACGCGCAAGGATGTGTCCTTGCACGACCCGATCGGAACGGATAAGGAAGGCAACGAGATCTCGTTTATCGACATACTCGGCACGGAAGCCGACGAAGTCGTGGATAAAGTCGAGCTCAAGATCGAGAAGATGAAGATTTATCAGAACCTGGATATTTTTGATGAACGGGAGCGCGAGGTGATCGTGGGGCGTTTCGACCTCGAGACGGGCGGGGAGGAACAAACGCAGCGCAAGATCGCGAAGGAGCTTGGGATCAGTCGCTCGTACGTGTCGCGCATCGAGAAGCGGGCGCTTATGAAGCTGTACCATGAGTTTTACAAGAAGAAGGGATAGAAATATTATAAAAACGGCCAACGGAACGAAAATTCATGTTGGCTGTTTGTGTTGCGTTGGTGTTTCAACAGCGGGTACAGTGTTATGGGTTCGGTTATTTTATGTTACAATATATAGAAAGAAAATCTTGAGGTGGGTACCATGTCCCTGAAGAAGGAAGAGAAACTTGCATTGAACAAACTTATTGCCGAAGTTAAAGAGAAATTTATCCTTCGGAAAATGATTCTGTTTGGTTCTAAGGCCAGAGATGATTCCAGGGAAGACTCTGATATTGATATTTTACTATTAGTGAATGAACCAGTGGATGACAAATCGCGTTGGAAGCTTTCGGATATTGTGACAGAAATTGAATGGGATACGGATATTTATTTCAGTTGTAGGCTCTATAATTATACAGATTGGGAAAAAGAGAATGAAGATGTTATCTTTTTGCCGTTTAAGGATAACGTCATCAGGGATGGTGAATTGCTTGAGATATAGCAATGCGGTAAAGGTGCTTCTTAAAAAATCTAAGAACAATTATGAATCCGCATTATCAGATTTCCATGCTTCATCGAAAAAAGATTGGTAAAGTTCTACAATAAACTGATGGAGGATCGTAGCGATGCGGATTATAGTCCTGCGATTATTTTTGATGAAGATGCTGTGAGAATTCTAAAAGAATTAGCCCTTGAATTTAACGATGCGATATTAACAATAATTGAAGAAGAATCCTCTGAAGTCTGACAACACTGGCGAGGACCACGAGGATCTCATCTCCATCGGCACCATCGGGCTGATTAAAGCGATCGAATCTTACTCTCCGGATAAGGGCACGAAGCTGGCGAATTTCTCGGCTCGATGTATCGAGAACGAGATCCTGATGCACCTACGCTCGCTGAAGAAGACGAAGAAGGACGTCTCGCTGCACGACACGATCGGAACGGATAAGGAAGGAAATGAGATTTCGCTCATCGACATACTCGGGACAGAAGCCGATGATGTTGTGGATAAGGTGCAGTTGAAGATTGAAAAGGTGAAGATTTATCAAAATCTGGATATATTGGATGAGCGGGAGCGGGAAATCATCGTTATGCGGTTCGGGCTCGAGACTGGCGGCGAGGAGCGAACGCAGCGTTCGTACGTGTTTTGGGTCGAGAAGCGAGCGCTGATGAAGCTCTATCACGAGTTTTATAAGAAGAAGAGGTAGCTTTCAAAATAATTGTAAGAGGCAATGTTCAACATCACTCTTGTCATTGCCTTTTAGTCTTTATCCGGGTCAATCCCCCAAAAAATGTGGTGAGAGATTCCGGTATTCGCAAAGTAACAGGCATCAACATGGACTTGTTTAAGCTGATCATCGATTTTATAAATGACAATTACGTTTCCAATTAAAATCCAAAAATAGCTATTGAATTCGAAGCCAGGGAAGTCAGATACTCCATCAGCTTTAGATTCGGGATCGTAGGCTAGCACCGACTTTGACCGGCGAAATACAGCCATTGGATGCACATTGTATTCTTTCATTTGAGCTAGTGCCACTCGGGCATAGGTCGTCCAAAGGACTTTGTAATTGTTATTTTCCATTCTCAGCCTCGATGAGCAGTTTTGCAAACTCTTCCTCACTATCGCTGTATGTGGAAACACCTTGTTCCCGATCTTGTTGGGCTTGGCGAAGCTGATTCAATACAGACTCATCTCTGAATATTTCTGATGTCAGCTTTTTCTTCTGTTCGTCGGTTAAATGATGCTTCTTTTTCAGTGTGACGCTATATCCGAAATTGTCCTCAATGAGTTTTACGAGATCATCCAGTTCAACATAGGCCTTATTTTTAAAACTCTGTTCAAATTGATCCTTCGTTAAAGACATGATTATCACCCACCTTAACGAGATTATATCATAATTGCATGGTTAAGATTACACGAACTAGAGGCACTCTTCGACGGTCCCCGAGTCACTCCATTATATCATCACTTTAAACAAAGCCATAACGGTAAAGGGACATAGACTGTTGTTCATAATGTCAAAAAATTCGACAACACGGGCGAGGAGCACGAGGACTTGATTTCGATTGACACCATTGGGCTCATTAAGGCGATTGAATCCTACTCTCCGGATAAGAGAACGAAGCTGGCGACTTTCTCGGCTCGATGTATCGAGAACGAGATCCTGATGCACCTACGCTCGCTGAAGAAGACCAAGAAAGGCGTCTCGCTGCACGACCCGACCGGAACGGATAAGGAAGGGAACGAGATTTCGCTCATTGACATACTCGGCACGGAAGCCGATGATGTCGTGGAAGCGTATGCTTTCGAAGCAGCTTTCCTTCGGAAAGCTTGGAGGTGCAGCTGAAGATTGAAAAGGTGAAGTTTTATCAGAACCTCGATATATTGGATGAGCGAGAGCGGGAGGTCATCGTGGGGCGTTTTGGTTTCGAGACCGGCGGCGAGGAACGGACGCAACGCGAGATTGCGAAGGAGCTTGGAATCAGTCGTTCGTACGTGTCGCGGATCGAGAGGCGGGCGTTCATGAAGCTGTACCATGAATTTATAACGTGAAGCGGTAAAACAGCTTGAAGGTATGACAGAGACATGATACGTTAAAATAACAAAAGAGACGTGCGGCCAACACGTCTCCTGCATAACAGTTAGATGGGGCTACCCTTCAAATGAATAGGAATGAAGTAACCCACTGCCTGGCTCTCAACTAGGGTGGGTTACTTTCGTTTTTCGATGTATCTCAACAGCGTCAGAAGAAATGTTCCGAACGCAAGGAAAGACATAATCGTCTGGAAAGTATCCATACGCACCACCTGCTTCCCGGAGGGGAGCTTACCACCACAAGCTGGTTATGCTAGTCTATTATACCATATTGTTGAGTGCCAATATAGATTTAATGGGAATACCAGTTCTTATAAGCGTTGATCGCGTACTGAAGCCTTACGAGTTTGCGGTTATCGAGCTCTGTTAGCTTATTTGCAGCCGTAGTCCAAAATAAGACAGGAAGCTGACCGTTCGTAACGACAATAGACTCACAGCCCTAATAGGCAGGCATCTATGGATAAAGCACATCCTTTCCGTGGTTTTGCGGCGAGGGAGTGCTTTTTGTTGTTGATTAGGCAGGTAATCATAGAAGTGAAAAGTGCACGGACGGAAACTATGTACAGGCAGGCCAATCTGCGATACGCTATACGTAACGAAAGGCGGAGAAGCTATTGCCGTTTATAAAGACTGTGCTGCGTTATTTTATAAAGAGCAAACGAACGTTCATCCTGTTTATGCTATGTATGTTCATAGAAGTCGCATACGTGGTCGCAGCCCCGCTCAGCCTTAAATATTTGGTGGATGAGGCATTTGTACCGAAAAATATGGACGCTTTTATCATCATTCTAAGCCTGTTAGTCTGTGCCGGAACGCTCAGCATGCTGGCTAATCTATATGGAGATTATGCGTTAGGCAAGCTCAGCGGGGAAGTGATTCGAAAGCTGAGGCTGGAGCTGTTTACCCATGTGCAGAAGCAATCGATGGATTTCTTTCGTCGTTTCCAAATCGGTGATCTTGTTACACGTATCGTCTCGGATATGGCCGGTATGGAAAAGGTGATACGAGGGTCCATTCCTTTTACAATTAGGGAATCCTTGAGCATTCTTCTTGGATTGATCGTGTTGTTCTCGATCGAATGGAAGCTGACACTTGCGATGCTGGCTGGCTCGACGCTCATGTTTATCGGTCCGAGGCTGCTTCAAGGCAGGGCGGAATCCGACAATTTGGATTATAAACAAGCGCAGGAGCGTTTCTCCAACATGATCGACGAGATGGTCAAGGGTCACAAAACCGTCAGAAGCCTGCATGTGCAAAGTCGGCTCCAGCAAGCGGCGCAAAAGCACATTCAGGAGCTGTTCTCGTTCGGATTCCGCTTGCACGTTACGAATGCGCTAATGGAACGGTTGCCCTTAACCGCATTAATGCTTCTCAACGGGATTATGCTGGGCTTCGGCGGATATTTGATCTTTCATGATGAGCTGACGGTAGGTGGGTTTATGGCCTTCTTCACGCTGTCGTTAGGTGTGGGTCAAGCTGCTTCCAATCTGTCGTTCCTCATTCCAAATCTCATTGAATCGAAAATCGGCTTCCGCCGTGTCGAAGAAATTCTTGAATACATGCCGGACGTTCCGGAAGCATTGGATGCCATTGAGCTTCCCTCCACCCTGCTGCCCATTCAGATGGACCGGGTTGACTTTGGGTATGCGGAACAGTCCCTTCAAATACAAGAGGTCAGTCTTCATATTGAAGCGGGAACCTATGTTGCCCTTGTCGGGCCGAGCGGCTCCGGGAAAAGCACGGCGTTGCAGCTTTTGGCGCGCTTCTACGATCCGAGGCGGGGCATCATCTCGTTCGGCGGTTATGATCTGCGTTCCGTCAGCGAAGCTTCATTACGCCGTCATGCTGTCTTGGTTACGCAGGACACCTTTCTGTTTAACGGAACGATTATGGACAACCTGCTGCTGGGCAGTTCGGAGCTGACCGAAGAGGAAGTCATGGAAGCGGCCAAGCAAGTGAGCATGCATCAAGTTATCGAAAGCTGGCCGAACGGTTATCATACGCAGGTTCAACAGGGAGGGGGAACGCTGTCCGGCGGGGAACGCCAACGCCTGTCCCTGGCACGAGCCCTTCTGCGAAAACCGCAGCTTCTGTTGCTCGACGAGGTCACATCCGCTCTGGACCCTGCCGCCGAGTCCGAAATCAATCAATTAATAGAAAAAGGTCGCCGCAGCCATACAATTGTCTCGGTCACGCATCGGTTGTCCTCTGTCGTTGGTGCTGATCGAATTTATGTATTTCAAGACGGGCGGATTGCCGAAGCCGGTACGCATGAGGAGCTTCTCCACCATGGAGGTCTTTACAAAAGCCTGTGGGACAAACAACACGGCTTTCATCTTTCCCATGATGGGTTGCATGCGACGGTTGACGTGGAGAGACTCGCTCAGCTGCATTTTTTTGCGGAAATCGAGCCCTCGTTGCTTCAGGCTGTTTCCGGTCTTTTTGCAACGGAGACCTGCCACGAGGGCGATCTGATCGTACGCGAAGGCGAGGAAGGAAACAAGTGCTACATCATAGTACGAGGCAAATTTGAGGTAATCAAGCAGCTTTCGGACGCCGGACCTGTCCGTGTGGCGGTATTGCAGGATGGCGATCATTTCGGGGAAATCGCTTTGCTGAAGGACATCCCGCGGACAGCTACGGTAAGAGCGTTAACCCATTCCATCCTGTTATCGATTAGGCGGGAGGCGTTTGCCGCTTTTTTGAACGAATATCCTCCTATTCGCAGCAGGCTGGAGCAAATCCTGATCACCCGCATGTGAGAGGCGAAACAGGGAAAGGAGCTTTATCATGACAACCTATGTGAAGCGCTGCACGAGTGACGAGGACTTGGCCGAAGTCGGTTTATTCGCGGTCACATACAGGCACGATTTGCATCCCTCTTATGGAACCTTGGACATGGTGTCGTTATTATGCTCACATACTGCACAAGGTCATGTCATTTCGATCACGGATTCGAATCGTCGCGTACTTGGGATGATGACTTATTATCATGGAACGCCGGAGAAAGATTTTGAAGATAAGGAGCTTGCGTTCGTAAACTTTGCCATCATGCATAGAGCTTACCGGGGTACACGACTGTTTGCCAAAGGACTGTACATGATGGTTGAACTCATAAGCGAAGCACATTCGGAAGTACAGGAGATCAGATTTAATGCGTTATCGGCAAACACTTATTTGTGCGGACTGTATTCTAAATTTGCGATCGCCAGCTACACCCAGGAAAGCCCGCTTGGAGAAGAGACCGTATTTTGTGCAGAAATTCACCGTTTGAAGGCTATCCTATCCCGGTTTTTCAGGGTATAATTTAGTTCTAGACTGTATAAAGGATGGAGGACCACACATGATTATACCACCACCCAACATCGATAAGAAATCCGGCGGAAAGTTAGGGAAATTTGCAATGCTCAACGACACCTTGCGAGCAGTTCCGCAGATTCAGCCGCAACCGCAGCCGGCGAAGTAATGTTTTTCCTGTGTCGCCCATGTACCACAGAGTTGGATTATGAGAGCTACGTAACATTCCTCTTGCGTCACTTCGGCGAACTGAATCTGCCTTATGCCTTTGCAGTCAAGCTTGGCTTTGTCAGCAGTCCGCTGCTTTACGGCAGGGCGATGCTCATCCTGTCAGAGGACGATTACGATATAGTCGGAGCGGCCGGATTCGTCTATGGAACCGGTGCTGACGGTTATGAGGACCGCCATATTTGCCAGGTGGAGGTCGCTTTTCTGCGTCCGGAGTATCGTCGTACGTCCTTATTCGTGCAAGCGATGCTGAAGCTGTTAAGCGAAGTGAAGGCGGGCAGTCCGGAAGTCGAGAAGGTACAGTTCTGGGTAACGGAAGGTCTTCGTGAGGAGGATAGGTTCTTCTCCAAGTTTCAAGCCTTACCCGGTTCAGAGCGGGTTGTTGTGAATGGTCTGGTATGTCACCGGCTGCAGTTTCGCGAGCTGGAGAACTATTGCCGGAGGTTTCGGAACCGGAATCGGTTCAGGTTGGTCGATGGAAGCGAATGAATATAACGAGCCGCAGCACAAGGCACTGATTCGAACCGGAATCAGTGTCTTTTTTTCGTGCGGATCGTGAGTTGTGGCAGACCGTGCCTTTCCTGCTGTTTATCCATTGCATCGATTAGAGTCCGAACGTTATGGAAAAGTGTAAGAAAACGGCGTAAATTTGAAAAGACATCGATGCACATAAGTCCTATCATTAGGAATGAGATCTCTATGTCAATGTTGATGGCGGCCAACAAGCAATCGAAGATACACTCTTGTGGCTTCAGCCGCTTCAGGCTTGCCGCTAACTACAACTTTTCGGAACTTGCCCGGTGTGATATGCATCATTTCCTGAAAGACACGAGTGAAATAATTGGCGGTTTCGAAGCCGGTATCTTCGGCAATTTCCTGTATGCTCTTGTCGGTGTAGGCCAGCAGGTAGACGGCGCTTCGGATTCTCTCAGTTCGGATCCAGGAGGGAAACGTCTGACCCAATTCTTCTGATAAAATGCGGGACAATTGTCTGCTCGACAGATGTATGGCACTGGCAACGTCCTTGATCGTCAATTTACGGGTTACATGCGCGTGGACATATTGCTGCGCGGCAGTCAGTGGGATGGAGGCACTCGCAGCTTCTGCTTGCTGGGATTTGACCATCTGACCGCTATGCTCATGAAAGAGCTGAATTGCCGAACACAACAAGCCGTGGGCTAAGCGGGATATCCACTCTGGATGTGTGCCTTTATCCAGTTGCTCAGCTTGTAATAACAATGCTTTCCACAAGTAAACAACCGATGTCTCTTGAGCATGAGGGATGAATAGATGGGAATGGTTGCTCAGCTTGACATACAAGCTGGTTATGGATGAATCGGACTGCTTGGGATCCAGCTCAAAAGCGACGAAGAGCAGCAGCATTCCCGAAGTGCTTGTAATGCGGTGACGGCTTCCCGGTTTTGTTGCATACAAGGTTCCTTGGGTTAGCTTATAGCTGATTCCGTCATTCAAATAAATTCCTTCTCCATCTGCAACATAGCAAATCTCAAAGAAGGTATGCGTATGGTCGTTATTCCCAAAGTGTGAAGGCTTGCTGCCCCAATAATGTACTTTGAAGGTTGCAGGAGGATAAGCGAGGGAGGTAACGAAACGATTTAAGTATAAATTGCTTTTCTGAGAGAGATTGTCCGAGGGGATCAAGACACCCACCTCCAATTTCGATGTACCATCGTACAACGATTATAACAGAAAGAAGGGACGATGATCATGGGGAAACAACAGCTTCAGCTAGAGGGAATCCTTGGCTTCCCGGTAACACCGTTTGAGCGTAATGGAAGCGTAGCCTGGAAAGCACTCGAGGCTAATGTCAGCTTTTTGGTGCAATCTGGATTGGATGCGGTCTTTATCTGTGCGGGATCGGGAGAATTTCAATCGCTGCATCGTGAGGAATATAGCCGGATTGTAGAAATGGCTGTAGCGACAGTTCATGGCAAAATACCTGTATACGCAGGTGTCGGTGGAAATATCCAGTACGCTATTGAGCTGGCTGAAATCGCCGCGGATAAAGGTGCGGAGGGGCTGTTGATTTTACCGCCCTATCTGATTTATCCGGAACAAGAGGGGTTGTATCGTTATTACCATACGATAGCGGGGCATACGAGCTTGGCCAGCATCCTCTATCAACGGGACAATGCTGTCTTTAGTGTTGAAACGGTCGAACGATTGTGTGAGCTTCCTCAGGTGGTGGGCTTTAAGGATGGACACGGCAATATGGAGCTGAATGTGGAGCTTACTCGAACAGTGGGTTCTCGTCTTGGCTGGATGAACGGAATGCCGTTCGCCGAAGTGACCATGCCAGCTTATATGCCTCTTGGATTCCATACCTACTCCTCAGCTTTGTCTAACTACTTGCCGCATATTTCACGTTTGTTTTATCAAGCGCTGCAAAGGCAAGACCAACCTGTGATCGATGCGCTGTACCGAGAATGCATCCTGCCCATCAACCAGATTCGCAAGCAGCGCAAGGGTTATGCGGTGTCTCTGATCAAAGCGGGCATGGAGATCGTTGGCCTGCCAGTCGGGGCATCTGTTCGTGCGCCACTAGTCGAAGTGGAGAAGGAACATTACAAGCAATTGGAAGCCATAGTGAACAGGGTCATGCAGATCTATCCCAAGAGCGAATCATAAGGAGGCGATACGATGACTTCAGTATATGGATCAGCTCCCAAAATTGAAGAAATGCTCGTTATCCCCGTTGCCGGGCAGGACAGCATGCTGCTGAATCTAAGTGGTGCGCATGGTCCGTTTTTTACTAGAAATATTGTCATTGTAAAGGACAACGCCGGTCATACCGGAGTTGGCGAGGTTCCAGGCGGGGAAACGATCCGCAAGACGCTGGAGGATGCGCGTGCGTTGATCATTGGGCGCTCCATTGGCGAATATCTCCGTATTCTGGAGGAGATGCGGGAACGGTTTGCCGAGCGGGATTCCCAAGGGCGGGGCATTCAAACCTATGATCTTCGTGTGACAATCCATGCGATTACTGCTGTTGAATCGGCTTTGCTGGATATACTGGGACAGTTTCTGAACGTGCCGGTGGCGGCCCTGTTAGGAGAAGGGAAGCAGCGGGATGTTGTTGATGTGCTAGGGTATTTGTTCTATATCGGAGATCGTCGACTGACGAATCTTTCGTACCGGGACGAGTCCGATTCGAAGGATGATTGGTCCCGGCTGCGCAACGAGGAAGCGTTGACGTCGGAGACGATTGTGCGCTTGGCGGAAGCCGCGGAAGAACGTTATGGCTTTCGTGATTTTAAATTAAAGGGAGGGGTGCTGACCGGCGAGAAAGAGATGGAAGCTGTTACGGCTTTGGCCAATCGATTCCCGCACGCCAGAATCACCCTGGATCCCAATGGTGCCTGGTCATTAGAGGAAGCAATAAGACTGTGCAGCTCCAGAGGGAATATACTCGCTTATGCGGAGGATCCATGCGGCGCCGAAGCCGGCTATTCGGGCAGGGAGATCCTCGCCGAATTCCGCCGAGCAACCGGATTGCCTACTGCTACGAATATGGTTGCTTGTGATTGGCGGCAGCTCAATCATGCCTTCCAGCTGCATGCGGTAGACATTCCCCTTGCAGATCCCCACTTCTGGACGATGCGGGGTTCGGTTCGTGTAGCTCAGATGTGCCGAGATCGCGGCCTCACCTGGGGCTCACACTCCAACAATCACTTTGATATTTCCCTCGCCATGTTTACCCATGTGGCGGCAGCCGCTCCCGGCAAGGTCACGGCAATCGATACACATTGGATTTGGCAGGACGGTCAGCGTCTTACGAAGGAACCGTTCCAGATCATTAATGGAACGATTACGCTCCCGGACCGGGCAGGACTCGGAGTTGAAGTGGATATGCAGCAGCTTGAGATGGCACACCGCTTGTATCAACGTATGGGGCTTGGATCGAGAGATGATGCCAGCGCCATGCAGTTTCTGAAACCAGGCTGGAAATTTGATCCGAAGCGGCCATGTTTGGTCAGGTAAGAAAAGGTGGGGGGCACCAAGGTGTTGGAATATACCGAGCTCGGCAAGGAAGAAGGAGCGAGGTTGTTGTGCGGCGGGCAAAGGCTGGAGGAGGATGAATATGCCAAGGGCTATTTCCACATGCCTACGGTCTTGGATCAGGTGACTCAGCAGATGCGGATTGCCAAGGAAGAGATTTTCGGACCCGTTATTGTACTGATACCTGCAGCATCGATGTCCGAGGCTCTGCAGCTGGCTAACGATTCCCAATACGGCCTCAGTGCTTCACTCTATACGTCTAACATTAGCGACGCGCTTACCTTTGCCCAAGAAATGGATGCAGGGATGCTGCGAGTCAACGCTGAGACGGCGGGAATTGAACTGCAAGCACCATTCGGCGGGATGAAGCAATCAAGCTCCTATTCCAGAGAGCAAGGTTCGCAAGCTATCGAGTTCTTCGCGTCGATCAAGACCGTAAGTATCAAGACTGCATCAGTCACGCTTCCTCACTCCCAGAATGAAAAGTAGCGGGTTGAAGGTTAATGAAGCTGCATCACCTTATCCGCTACATCGTCGGCTTCCGTACCGAGGATGTCTATGGGCTCCCCCCCAGATTGTAAGGATTCAGAGATAATCTGGCGGTCAACTAGGCGAGTGTATCCCATACGCATCACCTCCTCTCCGGAGGGGAGCATTCCACCACATTTGTAACGAGAAGCGGGCGCTGATGAAGCTTTATCATGAGTTCTATAAGGTGAACCAGTAGAATGGATTAAGGGCTTGAAGGTATGCGGAAGTCGTGATACGATAAGAATAACAAAAGAGACGTGCGCCACACGTCTCCCTGCATAACAGTTTGGATGGGGCTACCCTCCAAATGTGGACTGGAAGAAGTAACCCACTACCTGGCGGTCAACTAGGGTGGGTTACTTTCGTTTTTCGATGTATGTCAAGAGCGCCAGAAGGAATGTTCCGAACGCAAGGAAAGACATGATCGTCTGGAAAGTATCCATACGCATCACCTCCTTTCCGGAGGGAGCGTACCACCACAAGCTGGTTATGCTAATCTATTATACCATATTCTTAAATGTAAATATAGAATGAAACAGAACATAAGTTCTCGTTTTTATTTGATTATCGAGGCCTTTTTCTTTGGGCCATATTACATCGCCTCGTGTACACATTGTTCGACAACACCGGGGGAAGATTTGGAAGATTTGATCTCTATCGGAACGATAGGTTTAATCAAATCGATAGAGTCGATCTCCCCCGATAAGGTCCCAAACTGCTACCTTCTCCGATGTATTTAGAATGAAATCTTGATGCACTTGAGGTCGTTGAAAAAGAGGAGCTGGGGACCAGCCGCTCGTACGTCTCGCGTATCGAGAATTGGGCGTTGATTGTGAATAGGCGCATTGTTTCCGCAGGAAACAAGCGCCTATTTTCATATTGGAACGGATTCCCGCTATTTTAATGCCGGAGTAATTTGCTAGACTTTGAGCAAATTACTCCGGGAGGTTTTCAGGTGATTTATCCCCACCATTTCCCAGTCAATATTATCGAATATGCCGCGCTTGGGAAAGCGAATGAGTTTCCCGATCTTGCGTGTTGCCCGATATGTAGAGCGCAGAAGCGATTACTTCGACATGGTTTCTATGATCGTAATGCGATTGATGAAGCTGAATCTTACCGAATCCCGATTTGTCGATTAT
>JBEPYM010000097.1:0-12979 GCA_041641375.1 Paenibacillus sp. | reverse complement strand
GGCTTTCTGTCCTTCGCGGGCTCGGAGGATGTACAGAGTGAGCTGAGTGGACGCGGGACAGACGGCAAGTCGGACGAGGGCATTGTGCATCATATCGCCTTCACCGTAACCGATCTCGAGTCGGAGGTCGAGCGTCTCCGGTCACATGGAGTACGCATCAAGGAAGGGTTCCCGAAGCGGATCCTGGCTGATCGCGTCAACATCTGCTTCTTCTACGGACCGAACGGCGAGCAGCTCGAGCTGTTTGAACGCGTGTAGCGACACAGAAGCAGGAATGACCGGCGAGCACATCGCTCCCGGTCATCCCCTCAACCTCTCAGCCGCCGAACGAGTCGCGGAACGCACTCGACAGCCGCTCTTTATCGATTCCCCATATCTCCGCAATATCGCCTGCAACCGCCTCATCGAACCAATCCGCCAGCTTTTTGCGATTTTGGCCGTTTTCGACGATCCAGATCAGCTTGCCGACCACCTTTTTGAAATAAAGCTGTTCGGCCTCCTGAATCTTCTCCGGGGGAATATACATTTTTAGTCGCTTGATTGTCCGGTACAGCTCGTTCTTGCAGGAACGCCGGATGCCCCGCGCAGTTGGCAGCTGCGGCGGCTGCTTGCCCTTCGGTCCGTACTGCATCCACCATCGACTCCTCTCCCTCCACAGTATGCGGAAGGAGGATGAGCGGTCACCGGGATCGCTAGTCGACGACGATATATCCAATCATCGGACCGCTATGCGACGCATCCGGATGCTGTACGCAGATGATTCGGAAGATGCCTTCCTTGTCGGAGCGGAACATGACGGTCGTTTCCTTGCCCTTGCGCACCTCGCCTTTGATGGTTGTACCCTCGATGTAGAAGGAATGCGCTTCGCCGTTGACGCCGAGAATGCGCAGCTTGACGGTTTCGCCTTTCTTTACGACGATGGTGCCGGGGTCCCACCGATACGATTCGATCTCCGTGCCGTCCGGCAGCTTGCTCTTGAACTCCGCCGTAATCATGTGGTACACCCGTGGTCCGTCCGGCGCGCCGTCCACCGTCTCCGTCGTCGTATCCTTTACCACCCATAACACGGCTGTCAACGCAAAAATAATGCCGAACGCATACGTCAATACGTGCTTCTTGCGAACCAGGAACACTCTGGACACTTGCACCCACTCCTTTTTCACAGCCAAGCTGAACCCTATTTGTCCATATGTATGCAGCTGAACCCGGAAGGTAGAACGGCACTTGATGCGGTGGCTTGCATAGACAGGCATATGGTAGAATATAGTCTGGTAATAAAAGTGTGGAGGCAGGTACGCGCATGATCAAGGAGTTGATTCATGGCATTCTGGAGTGGCTGACAGGGCTTGGGCATTGGGGCATTATGCTCGGACTTATGATTGAAGTGATCCCGAGTGAGATCGTGCTGTCGTACGGCGGCTTCCTCGTATCCCAAGGCAAGGTGTCTTTCGCCTTGGCTGTTGTATTTGGTACGATCGGCGGAGTCATCGCACAAATCTTCGTCTATTGGATCGGAAGATATGGCGGCAGGCCGTTCCTTGAGAAGTACGGCAAGTATTTGCTGATTAGCAAAAAGCACATCGATTTGTCGGAAGAATGGTTCAACAAGTATGGCGGCGGTGTCATTTTTACAGCGCGGTTCATTCCGGTTGTTCGTCATGCAATCTCGATCCCGGCGGGTATCGCCAGGATGTCGCTGACTCGCTTTACGGTGCTGACAACGCTTGCGGTTATTCCGTGGTCCGTCTTTTTTATTTGGCTCGGTATGGCGCTTGGCGATCAATGGAAACATATCGATGAGAAGGCAGCGCCTTACATGGGGCAGTTTATTTGGGCGGCAATCGGTTTGACCGCGCTCTATTTTATTTTCAAGATCATATTCAGGAGGAATCGTCGATGAGCAAGCTGGTACCCTCGAAGATTGGCAAGGGCATAAGCCCGAAGCAGTTTATGGATGGGATGGAGAAAAACAAGGAAAAGTTCGTTGAGTGGTACGAGGCGTTCGAGTGGCCGAGCGAGGAGGACAAGGAGTTCTTCGAATCGCTCAACAACCGTGACGATCTGCGCTGCCTTATTCTTGCGGCCGAATGGTGCGGCGATGTGGTGCGCAACGTACCGGCCGTTTTCCGAGCATTGGAAGACAGCGGAGTACCGACGGAAGTCTTTATCCAGGAGCAGCATATGGATTTGATGGACGAGTTTCTGACGATGGGCGGCCGGGCGATTCCGATCGTGATCTTTGCCGATACGGGCGGCTTCGTGCTCGGTCAATGGGGACCGCGTCCAAAGCATGTGCAGGAGGTTATGATTCGCTTCAAGCAGGAAAATCCCGACCGCGAAGCGCCGGACTACAATGAGAAGATTCAGGTTGCTCGAGCCGAGATGGGCAGACAATACGGGGAAGGGTCCGGCTATCAGGCGGTAATCGTGCGCGAGCTGCGCGACCTGATTTCTTCGTTCTGATATGACGGTGACATCTAAGCTGAGAATAGAGGCAATTCCGCTTGGCCCACTGCAGACGAATGCTTATCTGGTTGTCGAGCTGGAGCGAAAGAAGGCGGTCGTGATCGATCCAGGGACGAACCCGAAGGCGCTGCTGCGCAAATTGGAAGGCCTTCACGTCGAGGCGGTGCTGCTCACACATGCGCACTTCGACCATATTGGCGGACTCGACGAGGTGCGTAAGGCGGCCGGCTGCCCGGTATATGTGCACGATGCGGAAGCGGAGTGGCTCGGCGATCCGGAGCTGAACGGCTCGGCGCGGTGGCCGGATATCGGCGGTCCGGTTGTAACGGCGCCGGCGGAATATGCGGTCGATGAAGGGATGAAGCTGCAGCTGCTCGGCGAGACGTGGCTAGTCCGGCATACGCCGGGGCATTCGCCAGGTAGCGTGTCGTATGTGCTCGGTGGAGTCGTATTTGGAGGAGATGTACTGTTTCGCATGGGGGTCGGACGAACGGACCTGCGTGGCGGCAGCTCACGCGAGCTGTACGATTCGATTCAGCGTAAGCTGTTTACACTTCCCGTTGAGACGGTGGTGTATCCGGGGCATGGTCCTTCCACGACGATCGGGTATGAGAAGGCGAATAATCCATATGTGTGAGGGGCGCAGCCTGAGGGCTGCGTCTTTTTGCTGCGGACGTCAGCACAATGGCAAGCAGCAGGCCGACGAGCAGCAGGCGGTACGAGGCGTCCGTCAGCACTTCGACGATCATGGTCAAGGGATGTTCACTCCTTGCCTAGGTTTCATAGCTTTACTATACCCCACGGAGCGCAGCGGCACTTCGGGCTGGAGGTTGGTTTGCAGCTGGACCTAGGTCGGGGAGGGAAGATCTTTTTTTGTGCGTATCATAGAGGAATTTGTTGAAATCCCCCGAATTAATGGGATATCTACTTGCAAAATGGAGGGATGGATTGCGATGCGTTGTTTGTTTGTACAGAGAGTTCGGATTGTCGATATGAACGATGAAATCATACACGAGGTGATGTATGAGCACGGCGAGTTCAACGGAGTCTACCCGGTGGTCGGCGGCTCCGTCTTGAACCATCAGCTCGGACTTCAGCAATTTGACGTCGTGTATGACAAGCGGGAGGGCCGGACGACACGCACCAAAATTATCGACGTTGAATTCGACCTGCTCGAAAATCCGATGGTCGTTCGGGCGCTGCTGGAGCCGGTCACATTGATTGTCGGACAGCATGATGTAGGTTTGATTTAAACGGATTCCTGCAAAAAAAGGTTGACGGCGATGTGAGTGGCTGGTAATATTAGGGTTATATATATATGACGTCATGCGAAGCACGCAGGCACATCGAACATTCGATGGTCTGCGTTTTTTTGTGCTTTCTATCGGATGTATAGGGAGGAGGCTATGGAGTGAGCGGGTTAAGAAGCCGCAATATATGGATAAGCGCCATATCGGCCTTGGCGGCAGCGGTGCTTGTGTATGCGGTGTATCAGCTGCAGCTGAAGCATATTGAGCTGCAGGAGACGATGGAGGTTATTGTGCCGGCGGAGTTTGTCGATGCGGGAGTTGTGCTGACCGAGTCCATGCTGCGCAGTCGCCCGATTCCGGCCGGTTCGGTGGAGCGCGGGATGCTGACCTCGTATTCGCAGGCGATCGGGCACGAGACGGTAATCCCGCTCGGCAAGAATGAGCCGATCCTCGGCTGGAAGCTGGATCGGTATTCCTTACTGCCGCGGGCCGATGAAGCATCCTTTCCGATTCCGAAGGAGTATGTGCTGTCGGTGACGGGCGCGGTTCGGGCGGGTGACAAGGTGAGACTGTACACGACCGGCGCCTCGAAGGTGTCGCGCCGCTTGTTTGACCGGGATGTCATGGTTGCTTCCGTGCGGAATGCAAGCAATATGGAGCTGGACGATCCGAAGGATCCACAACTGCTTGCGAGGGTGTCGGGGGACAAGCACAAGCTGTATTTGGCGAGGCGCACGGCGAACGGCATGATCGACCGCGTTACGCTTAATCTCAGGGAGCAGGAATGGCTGGAGCTGGACCAGCTGTGCAAGGAAGGCGGCAAGCTAATTGTTGCATTGACACCGCTGACAGCGCCTGCACAGGAATACGGGAGGTGAGCAGCAGCATGTCGAACGCAGCTGAACGGCTGCAAGGAAAGCTTGTCGGGTTTATCGGAGCAACTCCGAATATCGGTACAACAAGCGCCGCCCTGTGGACTGCGATGGCTTTGGCGGCGTCTGCTCCGCAGAAGCGAATCGGTTTTCTGTGTCTGAATCTAAAGAGCTCCAAGCTGCAGCAATATGTCGGAGTGAACGAGCCAACCGGCTCCCTGGAGGACGTCAAACCCGAGCTTCGGGCCCGTGCGCTAACGCCCGGCAAGCTGCTTCGGGCTTGCACCGTATACCCGGTAGCGGACAAACGAACCCTTCATGTGCTGTTCGGATGCTCCAAGCCGGAGCAAGCCGAATTTTATGCACCGGAGGAAATTCAGCATCTGCTTGATCGATGTCGCGAAGCGTTTGACGTTGCAATTATCGATGTGCATGCCTACTGGGATAATGCAGCCACAATTACCGCGGTACGCGAGGCGGATGCCGGTTATGTCGTCGCCAACCGAAGACTGCACAGCTTCCAGGTGGATCTGAAGCGGTGGTTCGGACTATGCGGTCCGGTATTCGGCATTGAGCTGGGGGAGCGGTTTCAGCTCATTGTGTCCGGCTGCGGCGGCGATTCGGGGGTTTCCGACCGAGCGGTCCAGTCGGTAGCAGGTTTCCCGCTAATCGGCAATTGGCGGCTGGACGATGCACTTGCCGATGCGGGTGACCGGGGGGCGCTCATGGAGCTGTACCGGAGCGAGCTGTCTGCGGGGAATCCGAGGCTGCGCGGGGTAGTCGAACGGCTGCTCGCGGTGGCGGGAGTGCCGAAGCAGCCGGCGCAGGACTCTCTTCGGCGCAGCCTTCTGCAGCGCGTATATCGCAGCGGGGAGGCGCAAGCATGAGCCAGGGTGTGACAGAACGGTTCTCGCCGAACCAATACGCCAGGCAGCTTCACCGGGAAGCTTCCGGGCCGCAGCCGACCTTCGCTTACATCATTGAGGAGCTTCGGGTGAAGCTTGCCTCCCCCGCCGGCAAGAGCGAAGAGGAGCGGATTGCCTGGAGCGAGACGCTTGCCAGAGCGGTGCTTGGATATCCGGAAGAGCGAAGGATTTGTCTGGCTGTCATTCAGCACGAGCTGCTGCAGCGAAGGTGGACGGAATGGGACGAGCAGCAGTCCCCCTATGCAACGCTGGAAGAGGCCGTATTCGCGGAGATTATCGGACTTGGCGTTCTGGAGCCTTTGCTGAAGGCAGGCGATGCGGAAGAAATTCAAGTGATCGGAACGGAGGTGTTCGTCGTGCGCGGCGGAAGCTGCGTGCATTCACCGTATCGCTTCTCGTCCGTACAAGAGGTTGAGCGTCTGCAGCAAAATCTTCTGCTGTACAACCAGGGACGTCTGAACGCCAAGCAGCGCTGGGCCGAGGTCCGCCTGCAGGATGGCGTGCGGGTTACGCTGACAGGCTTTGGCTACACCTCTGAGCCTACGCTGACTCTTCGTTTCTATCGGGCTTCGGGCCTCGGGCTTGATGTGCTCAGCCGTCCGGAATACGGCACGCTCGACAAGCGACTGTCGGAGCTGCTGCGGATGCTGCTGCATGCGAGATTTAATCTGGTCATTATCGGGCCCACGAATTCCGGCAAGACGCATCTGTTGAAATGCATGATCGCGGAGCTGCCGGACGAGGAGCGCATTGTCACGATCGAAAGCAGATTGGAGCTTATGCTCCGCAGAGATTTTCCCGGCAAAAACATTGTCGAGTTCGAAACGGATGAGTTCGATCCTCTGCACAACGGCAAGCAGGCATTCAAGCTTGCGCTGCGTATGACACCGAAGAGGATTGTACATGCGGAAATTCGCGACGACGATGCGAACGTGTATGTGCGGGCATGCACGCGGGGTCACGAGGGTAGTATGACGACTGTGCATGTGACGGCTCTTGAGGATGTGCCGGAGGCAATTGCCGATATGTGCATGCTGGACGGCAGGCCGATGAATCCGGAGCGTCTGGTGAAGCGGATTGCGGAATTTGTAACCCAGATCGGTATTGAACTCGGAATTCGCGGAGGGAAGCGAAGAATTGTCCGGCTGGGTGAATACGAGGTGCAGGATGGAATCGTTCGATTTCGGGAGTGGGCACGATATTGCGAAGTGAACGGGGGCTGGGTTTACCCGCATTCGCCGTCGCTCCGCGCCGTTATGAGGTTTCATGCCGCCGGCCTCGATAACCCTGCCTGGGGGGAAGAATCATGCTGAAGGTTGTAACGGGAGCCATTCTGACTCTACTGTTTCTCTCCTTGTTCAGCTTGATTCGTCAAGCGGTCCAAGGAATCGATCGAAGGCGAGCGTACCGCATGAGGCTTTATCCGGAACGGGGACGAAGCAGCGGGATTCCTTCGGGGCAAATGGGCGGAATCCGCCTTCACCTGACAAGGCTGCTTGCGGCAAGTGGCAGCAGATGGGCGCCTGAGCAGCTAGTTGCTCTTATGGCTGCACTCGGGCTGTCCGGTACGGCGGCTGGGGGGATCCTGCTGGGAACGGTGAAGGCGGCGATTACGGTCGGAGCGATTGCCGGGGGAGCCCCTCTGATGCGTCTGTATTCGCGGCTGGTTTCGAGCAGAATGCAATCGCGGCTTGACTTTTTGCCGGCTGTGGAAGTGCTCTACCAGCAATATGTCGCATTCGGAGAAAGAGGGAATTTGCGGACGACCCTCCAGTCGGTCGTCCAGAGCGGTAGACTGCCCGGCTCGCTGAAGCTGGAGTTTGAACGGCTGAGCCGATGCCTGACGCTCGGACATGAACCGGAGGCAGGGCTGGATGCCTTTCGCTGGTCGCTGGGCCATCGCTGGGCGGCCATTTTTATATCCCTTGTCAGGGCTGACCTGTTTGAAGGCATCCATATTGGCGCTCCGCTGCGCGAGTTGATCGGCGATATGAGAAAAGCACAGCTGGAGGACAGGCAGGAACGCAGCAAGCTGATTGAAATTCGGGTCGCCAGCTTTACGCCGATTTTGTTTCTCGTCTTGTTTCTCGGCGTAAATATTCGGCTTAATCCGGAGGCCGCCTACCGCTTCTACGTATTGGAGCCGATGGGAAGAAATATGCTGGCGGACTCGCTGCTGCTTATTTTCGGTTCGTTCATGCTGGGTTTGTATTTGTCGATGCGCCGAATGTAGGGGGACGGGGATCCATGGATGGAATTCTTTTGGTCGTTAGTGCAGGTTTGCTGTTTGTTTGCTGTTTTGCGGCGGTTCGGTATGGATTGGAGGCATGTTATCAATGGCTCACGCCTCCCCGATTGCGAAGATGGCTTGTTACCGTGCAGGATGACTTGGCTGAAGGCAGGTATGCAGCTTACGGCGTACTCCTTGAAGGCTGCGGGATGGGAGACAGTCTTTCGGTCCGGCGCTATATCCGAATTCGCACAGCCTTGATTGCAGCAGCAGTGATCCTTCTGATCACCGCTATGCTAATCGCTCGTCTGGGGCTGTTCGATCCGAGACTGACCAATATGCTAGTAGTACTCGGTATTCTTGTACTCGGAGCGGTATGGTTTGATCGAAGCTTGCTAGCGCTTGCCGGACAGCGGCGCAAGAGGCTGATGGTTCAAGATTTGTACGAGCTGTGCAGGCAGCTTTGGTATATGCGCGATTCCAGGCTTAGCCTGCACGGCAAGCTGTCGCGCTGCGACCTGTCCGGGCTAGCGGTTGCATCCGGATTTCTTCGTATGCGCAACGATTGGTATTCCGGCTCTGAGCTTGCCATCGAGCGATTTCAGCGATTTACAGGCACGGAGGAAGGCTACAGCTTTGGCGAAACGCTTCGTGCGATTGCAAGGTGCGACGATCCGTCCTTATACGAGCTTTTTTATGAAAGAATGAATGATTATAAAGAAAAAACGAGCTTCGAGCGCGCGTCCGGACGTGAGACCTTGTCCTATCTGCTCTTTGTATTGGCGGGATTGCCGATTGTCAATACGTTCCGGGTGTTTGTGTACCCATGGGTGGAAGAAGGAAAAAAGCTGTTCGATGCGCTGCAATCCTAATCGAAACAGGAGTGTGCGACAATGAGAAACATATTGATTACGGTTATGCTGTTGATCGCCGTTGCCTTGATTTTTGTCAACGTCATCGGAGGTCCGAACGGGATGAAGGCCCAGATTGAAAATAAAGGCTCGAATGCCAACACGACAATCCAGAATTTAACCGCAGGATGAAGCAGCTGATGACGGCGATTCTTCTCATGCTTGCTGTCGCTTCGCTGTGCGTATCGTATTTCGCCGGGGAACGGGGCGTATTCGCGCTGCTGCGCGGCAGCGCAGTCTCCCTGAGTGAATCCGTACAAACGATGGATCCATGATTGGAAAGGCGGCGGCGGAATGAAGCAATTGCTTGTATTTGTGCTATTGTCGGGGCTGCTGGTGTGGCTGCTGTTTACTCCTGCCTATAAGCATGTACTGCTCGCCAGACATGCGCTCCTGCAGAAGGAGGCCGATTATTTGCTGGAGACGGGGGCTTCGGGCTTAAGGGGGACAATTGCCCCCGATATGATCGCGGAATCCAGGCAGAGACTGAGCCGGTTCGGCTTCCGCCCTAATTCGATCGAGTATACGGTTGAAGCCGGAGGCGGCCTCGATCCCGGAGCCGGGCCGCTGCCGAGGGGCACGCCGATCGCCGTCACGCTTGCATATCCGTACGAGCAATTGTTTGCTCTCGACCGGCTGCTTGGTATTGCGGTGCCGGGCAGTGAAGATCGAATGAAGGCGTATGGAATCCGAATGTCGGAGTATGTGCCGGACTAGCGGCGGTGAAGGGGACTGACGATGGAAAAGCTCATTGTATATACGCTGCTGCTGGCAGCGGGATTTATGATGTGGGCCGTTCAGCTGGATCATGAGCTGTCGATCCGAACGTTGTTCTGGGCGAAGCAGCGTGTGAATCATGCGGCGCATGCGGCTGCCCTGCAGCTGGACGAAGCGAAGCTGGCAAGGGGCATTCGCGCGATTGATTCGGACAAGGCGAACGAAGCGTTCCGTTCCCTGCTGCGGGCAAATATGAAGCTGGACTCGGGTGATACGCCGCTTCCCGGTAGCAGGCTGCGGGAATCCACAACGATTACGACCTTTCATATCGTCCATGAGCATGAAACGTTCCCTTATGTATATGCAGCCCCGATATCCGGCTATCAACCCACCCTGCATCGTCCCGGTGTTGTCGCTGCTGTGCGAATCCGTTATCCGCGAATGTTCACTCTGTTTGGGCCTCTGCAGTGGGATGTGAAGGGAGTCGCGCAGCTTGCCTACTAGCCCTTCAAGCGCGTCTCTGGACGAAGCCGGGCTTCTATGGTACGTTCGTTGGAGAACGCGAACAGCTGGAGGGATAAGCGTGGAACGAAGCAAATATGAGCTGCGAATGGAGCGGCTGCGGCACATGCTGTGTATGAAAGGAGCGGATGCGTTCCTTGCTACACAGAATGTTGATATCTATTATTTAACCGGATCGATGCAGCAGGGGTATTTGTGGGTGCCGGCGGAAGGCAAGCCTCTATTCTACGTCAGACGCAGTGTGGAGCGCGCAATGGCGGAAAGCGCTGCGGCTGTAGAGCCGCTAGGTTCCCTGAAGGCGTGGGGTGCTACAGTAGCCGCCCAGTTAAAGCCCGGTTCGACGATCCTTACCGAATATGATGTGCTTCCCGTGCAAAGCTTCGAGCGGCTGCAGGCGGCGGTAGGGACTGGGTGCGTCTGGGCCGACGGGACAAGCGTAATTCGGGAGCTGCGTATGGTGAAGGACGCAAGCGAGCTTGCTTCGATTCGCAGTGCGGCGGCGGTTGTGGATGAAGCGCTTCGGCTCAGCGTCGGCAAGCTGCATGTCGGCATGACGGAGCTAGCGTTTATGGCGGAGTTTGAATATGCCATCAGACAGCGAGGACACTTCGGTATGATGCGTATGAGAGCTTACAATCAGGAGCTTGTGACTGGCTTGGCTGCGGCAGGGGCGGCTGCAGCGATGCCGACCTTCTTCGACGGTCCTGCCGGAGGACAGGGTCCTGGTCCGGGGCTGCCGGTCGGTTCAGGTCCGCGTCCGATCGGACGCAACGAGCCGCTGCTGATCGATGTGGGCTGCTGTATCGACGGCTATGTCATCGACCAGACGCGGACAGCCGTGATTGGCAAGCTGGATACCGATTTACAGGCTGCTTATGTACAGTCCGAACATATTTTGCGGGAGACGGAGCGCAAGCTGCTGCCGGGGACCGTATGCGAGACGCTGTATACAGAAGCGTTGTCACTTGCGGAAGCTGCAGGGCTGGAACAGCATTTTATGGGCTGGCGGAGCGATCAGGTCAAGTTTCTGGGGCATGGAATCGGACTAGAAATTGATGAGTGGCCGGTGCTTGCAAAGGGGTTTCGCCATGAACTCGCAGCCGGTATGGTTCTAGCCATTGAGCCAAAATTCACGTTCCCGGAGCGGGGAGTTGTAGGGATCGAAAATTCGTATGCGATTACGGACAGCGGCTATGAGAAGCTGACCGTTTCGCAGGAGGGCATCTGGGAGGTGTAACGAAGAAGGCCGGCGCTACCCGCTGATGGGTTGGCCGGCCTTTTGGTTAATGGGGGGTGAGCTCATACTCCTCGGCGGGCAGACGAATCCACTTTTTCAAGTACCCCTGCTCATGCAAAGCCTTTAATAGAATAATTAGAATCGGAGACAAAATCAGTCCGGCAACGCCGAACAGCGACAACGAGATGATCATAAACGAAAGCATGGTGAAGGCCGAGACGCCAAGTGTGTCCCCGGTAATTTTCGGCTCCATAATTTGCCGGACCAGGATGACGGCGCCGAGCAGGATCGTCAGCCAGATGGCGAGTGTCGACTGGCCTGTTACGAATAAATAAATAATCCATGGTACAAAGAGCGTCGAGATGCCGAGCAGTGGAAGCAGGTCGAGCACAGCCGCAAGCAGCGAGATGGTAAAGGCGTTGTCCACACCAAGCATGAGCAGCGCGGCAAAAATAACGATAAAGGTCAGGGAAACGAGCTTCAGCTGCGCCTTGACGTATCCAAAAATGCCCTTGAGCACATTTTCCTTCAGAAAGAGGAAGGCGGTTTTGAACGTACGCGGGGTTTTCTCGGATGCGGCTTTCTTCCAAAATTCAATCTCGATGCTTAGGAAGTAGGCCAGTATAATGGCAACCACCAGGTTAATCATGAACGTTGAGAACGATGTCAGCATCCGAAACATCCAGCCGAGCACCCAAGTGGCTGCCGTGGAGCCCCATTCTGTAATCGTGATGATATAGTCCTTGATTTTAGCCTTCACATCGTCCGGCATTAAGCCGATCTGGATTTGTGCGTATTCGATCCAGTGCGCGATTTCAACCTGCATGTTGGCCGCATAACGGGGAATCATCACCTGCAGCTTGGCCAGCTGTGTCAAAAAGATCGCGCCCGCACCGAAAAAAACAGCGAGCAGGAGCAGCACAAACGCCAGCATCGCAATTCCCGAGGCGATCGACTTCTTCATGCCGCGGTTGTGCAAAAACTTGGCTGCCGGCTCGATCATATAAAAGACGAGAAACGCGAGCAGGATGGGTGCTGCGATTTTGTAGACAAAGCTGAAGGTTAGCATGATCAGATAGACGGTTAATGCGATCAGGCCGATGTCGATAGCGGTTCTGTAATATTTGCGATAAAAGGTGAGCATGGAGTCCTCCCGGTTCGGATGATTTCCCACTCATTGTAACCAAAATTCGGAAAAAGATCGAGGGCTTGTCGGGTGGGCGTTTGTTGATAGACATTAGAATTATTTTTTAGTAAGATAGGATCAATATATTCTCATATAGTGGCATTCGAGATGAACCTGGGGGAGGGGAACGTTATGCTGCGGTTAGGCCAGAAGGTCATTATTGTCGAGGACGCATTCGAGCAGCAGTTGCCCATAGGGGACTATGCCTATATTATTGCTTACGACCGCAATGCCGATAACGCGTTTGACTACGTTATTCGCGTGCCGAAGATGAACAAAAATTATTTTGTTCCGGCGGAGGACATTGAGCTTGAGGAAGTGCTGCTTCAGCAGGAAGCCGATCGGATCGAGCGGGAGGCGCTCATTGATTTTGCGCTGGCGACGAAGAATGAAGAGCTGTTCCTGCGCATCGTGAACGGTGAAGTGGCCGCCGATCAGGAGATTGACGAACGGGGCAAGGAAGTGCAGAGCCGGGAAGATTTCGTAAAGCAAATTAACCTGCGTGCGTGGATATAAGGTTTAACAAATGGGGCAGAGCCGTCTACACGGCTCTGCCCCATTTGTTAGTGCGCCACGCATGGCGCGTAGCTAGGCGGTGAAAGTCCGCTATGGGGGCTGGCAGTTGCCAACCATTAGCCAAGAGCAAGGGTATCCATCGCGAG
>JBEPYM010000096.1:2999-13034 GCA_041641375.1 Paenibacillus sp. | reverse complement strand
GGAGCTCGTCTTTCACGTGGTGGATGGAAGCCTGCATGTTCAGAAGGTTGCGGAGGAAGGCGCCGTGATTCATAAAGGCGATGTGCTTGCGATTGTCGAAGGGAGCACGCGCTCGATTCTGGAGGGTGAGCGGCTGGCCTTGAACCAGCTGCAGCGGCTCTCGGGAATCGCCACCAAAACTCGAGCTTATGCGGCGCTTATTGAAGACTTGCCGGTTCGCCTTGCCGACACGCGCAAGACGACGCCGGGACATCGAATGCTGGAAAAATACGCAGTCCGTATTGGCGGCGGTCACAACCATCGATACGGACTTTACGATGCTGTCATGATCAAAGACAACCATATTAAGGGCGCGGGCGGAATTGCTGCGGCGGTGGGCAGCGCCCGATCACTGCTGCCCCATACGATGAAGATCGAGGTAGAAACGGAATCTCTGGAACAGGCGCTGGAAGCGGCTGAAGCAGGGGCTGACATCATTATGCTGGACAACATGTCTCCAGTCAGAATGAAAGAAGCGGTAGGGGTGCTGCGCCTTACATACCCTGGAATTGTCATCGAAGCGTCGGGGGGCGTTAATCTTGCGACGGTTCGGTCAATTGCCGAAACTGGCGTAGATATTATATCGGTTGGCGGTTTAACATCCTCCATTCAAGCCATCGATATTTCACTGGATGTCAATGAGAAAAAGGCGGGGGCCCAATGATTTTTGTTATGGATGTAGGGAATACCAATATCGTGCTGGGGCTTTACGAAGGGAAGGAGCTCGTCAAGCACTGGCGAATTTCCACGAACCGTTCGTCCACCGTGGATGAATACGGGATGATGGTTTATAATTTATTTCAGCATGCTTCCATCTCGATGAGTGAAATTGAAGGTACAATCATCTCCTCCGTCGTGCCTCCGTTGACGCCGACGCTGGAGCGAGCGTGCCTGAAATATTTTGACAAGACGCCGCTGGTTGTCGGACCGGGTCTCAAGACAGGTCTGAACATTAAATACGAAAATCCGCGAGAGGTGGGGGCGGACCGAATTGTCAATGCGGTCGCCGCATTGGAGCTCTATGGTCCACCGCTGATCATCGTCGATTTCGGGACGGCAACGACGTTCTGCTATCTGGATGAGAACGGTCACTACTTGGGCGGCGCAATTGCTCCGGGTATCGGCATTTCGACAGAGGCGTTGTATCAGCGGGCTGCGAAGCTGCCGCGCATCGAGCTGGTGAAGCCGAAGCAGCCGATTGGCCGCAACACGGTGACCTCCATGCAGGCGGGTATTATTTATGGCTATGCGGGGCAAGTGGACGGAATCGTCACGAGAATTATGGAAGAGTTCGGCACAACGCCTCAAGTTATCGCGACGGGCGGTTTGGCGGAGCTGATTTCCGACGAATCGCGAACCATCCAGATCGTTAATCCGTATTTAACCTTGCAGGGATTGCAATTGTTATACGAGCGCAACCAAAACTAGAGAGACAGACATGGATAGGGTGGGTATACACGATGCATGTGAGCAATCAAATGATTCGAGGTCTCGCCTTTGGGGGCCAGGTTCGCCTTTTTGGAGCCGTCACGACAGGCATCGTAGAAGAACTGCGCACAAGACATGACTTGTTCCCGGTAACGGCCGCCGCGCTGGGCCGAACGGCGACAGCCGCCTTGATGATGGGGGCGATGCTGAAGGGGAATGAGCAGCTGACCGTTCGAGTGGAAGCTGGCGGTCCAATCGGGAAAATCGTAGTCGACGCCGATGCAACGGGTAAAGCAAGCGGATATGTAACGGAGCCGCATGTAGAGCTGCCTCTGAATGCAAGAGGGAAGCTGGATGTGGCAGGGGCTGTCGGGACGGCCGGCTTCTTGACAGTGATCAAGGATTTGGGCATGAAGGAGCCCTATGTCGGCAGTAGTCCGATTGTATCCGGCGAAATCGCCGAGGACTTTACGTATTACTTCGCAACGTCCGAGCAAACCCCTTCCGTTGTCGCCTTAGGCGTATTGGTGGACACCGATTATTCAATCCGGGCGGCCGGTGGGTTCATTGTGCAATTGATGCCTGGTTTGTCGGAAGAAGATATTGTGTCCATCGAGACGAAGCTGCAGACGCTCCCCTCCATGACTACGCTGTTGGACAGCGGGGAAGAGTTAGCGGACATATTTGAACGGTTCCTAAAGGATGTCCATATTTACGAAACGAAGGACGTATTCTTTGGCTGCCGATGCTCGCGGGAGAAGGTGGAGAGCAGCCTGATCTCGATCGGGGCGACGGATCTGCGCATGCTGATCGAAGAGGATGAGGGTGCGGAGCTTGTCTGCCACTTCTGCAATGAAACCTATCGATTTACGAGCGATGACTTGCGGGGATTGCTCGAGACGATCGGAACGTGACGGACGGAGGAATGGGAGAGAGATGCAGCAACCTAAAGGAATGCGCGTTGCCGTAGGCGTACTCGCTTCCCTTGTTGTGATCCTGGCCGTTTCGCTTGTGCTGTCGCTTCGACAGGATCGGGGATATGTGAAGCCCGGCGGGGAACCAAGCGTTGCCGTTCCGTCGCCGCCTGCGGATAAAAGCAGAGTGGAATCTGTCGCGAAGGTCGGACCGTATGCGATCACTCGCAGCGACCTGGAGAAGGAGCTGAACTGGCGCTACGGGGCGGAGCTGCTGGCGATGCTGCTCGACCGCAAAGCGGTGGAGCTGGAAGCCGTGTCGCTGGGCATTCAGGTGTCGGAGGCGGAGACGGACCAGGAGCTGAAACGGATGCAGCAAGGCTATGGGAGCGAGGAAGAATTTTATCGGTCCATGAGGGAACAGCTCGGGTTAAGCAAGCAAGAGCTGAGGGAAGATGCGCGCAACAAGCTGCTGTTGGAGAAAATTACGGTTCATGGCATACGGATAACCGATGAGCAGGTAGAGGCCTATATTCGCAATCATCCAGAGGAGTTCAGACCGCATGTTCAGGTACGATTGGCTCATATTTTTGCTAAATCGAAGGATGACGCCGACAAAGCGTACGCCGATTCGAAGAGAGGAATCGATTTTGAGCTGCTGGCGAGAGCCTATTCGCAGGACGCGGCAACCTCGAATCGGGGCGGTGAGCTGGGATGGATTGATCAGGAGGATCCCTTCTTCCCGGAATCGGTCATGCGAATGGTGCGCAGCTTGCCGATTGGAGCCGTTGGGGAGCCGGTCAAGGTTGAGAACGGCTATGAAATTATGAAGGTGCTTGATCGAAGAGAGCTGAACAAACGGGATGAGCGGGAAATTAGGGCGGTCGTGCGGAAGGAGCTTGCGCTGAGCAAGGCGCCGCCGCTTGGCGAAATTATGAAGCAGATCAGGCTGAAGCACAAGGTGGAGATCCTCGATGCTCAGTATGTGAAGCCGTAGCAGATTGCGGTTGACAAGATCGGATAACGTTGGTAATATGTGAATTAAACCTACTATTTTACTCGGATATAAATCGCAATTTTCTATTATTGAGGAGGACTTTATCCATGGCGAAGCTTGTACAGAATGTAACGCAATTGATCGGCGACACGCCGCTTGTTAAGCTGAATCGGGTCGTACCGGAAGACAGCGCCGAAGTGTATGTGAAGCTTGAATTCCAGAATCCGGGCGCAAGCGTCAAGGACCGGATCGCAATTAACATGATCGAATCGGCTGAGCGCGAAGGCACGCTGAAGCCGGGCGATACGATTATTGAGCCGACCAGCGGCAACACAGGCATCGGACTTGCGATGGTTGCGGCTGCGAAGGGCTATAAAGCCATTCTTGTCATGCCGGAAACGATGTCGATGGAGCGGCGCAACCTGCTCCGCGCTTACGGCGCTGAGCTCGTGTTGACGCCGGGTGCGGAAGGGATGAAGGGTGCGATTCGCCGCGCGGAAGAAATCAAGGCTCAGAATCCGTCGTACTTTATGCCGCAGCAGTTCGATAATCAGGCTAACGTGGAAATTCACCGTCTGACTACCGGTCCGGAAATCGTTGAAGCGATTAAATCCCATGACGGCCAGCTTGATGCGTTCGTATCCGGCGTCGGTACAGGCGGAACGATTACTGGCGCAGGCGGAGTTCTGAAGGAGCATTTCCCGGGCATCCAGATTTATGCGGTTGAGCCAGCTGCATCCCCGGTGCTTTCAGGCGGCAAACCGGGTCCTCACAAGATTCAGGGCATCGGAGCGGGCTTCGTTCCCAGCATCCTGAACACAGAGGTATACAACGAAGTCATTACGGTTGAGAATGAGGATGCTTTCGCAACCTCCCGCCGTGTAGCCAAGGAAGAAGGCATTCTCGGAGGCATTTCCTCCGGTGCGGCGATTTTTGCGGCGCTGCAAGTGGCGAAGCGTCTCGGCAAAGGCAAGCGCGTTGTCGCGATCGTGCCTTCGAACGGCGAGCGCTACTTGAGCACACCGCTGTACCAATTCGACGAGCAATAATGCTTGAAGCAGAACCTCGGCGCCACGCCGGGGTTTTTTTCTTTGCGTGGCGGTTGGCGCAACGTTAAATTTAGGATACACTAATTGAATTAGCAAAAAAGCAGGGGTTGTGCAGGTTGAGGGCTGAGGCGGTTGAGCGGGATATGAAGCGGTATATTACATTCGAGCAATGGCAAAGCTGGTGCGAGCAAGGCTATTCGATGCTGCCCTATGTCGAACGGATTGCCCTGGAGGGACCGATCCGAAGCTGGGAGCCGGTGTGGGAGACTGCCGGTCCGCATGCGGCGCTGTTTGAAAGCGGCAAGGAAGGCAGATACCACATCATCGGCATGAACCCGGTTTCCGTCATCCAGGGGAAAGGGAAACGAGCAGAAATACGTGCGATCCTCGCTGGGGACGAGGCCATGAGCGACGTGCAGGTGCGCTACGGCTCGCCGATCCAGCTCGTTCAGCAATGGATGAGTCCCTATCGTTCCCCGTATGTCGAAGGCTTGCCCAAGTGTATCGGCGGCTGTGCCGGTTATTGGAGCTACGATGTGGTGCGGCATCTCGAGCGATTGCCCGAGAAGGCTGCCGATGAGCTGCCGATCCCGGAATACTTGTTCATGCGCTTCGAGGAGCTATGGGTGGTGGATCTTCAGGAGCGGGCGGTCTGGCTGTGCGTGCACCGAGAGGTGCCCGTCCCGGCCCCGACCTCGGTCCCGAACTCGGACAAGCTCTCCTTGAAGGAGTGCTTCGAACAAGCGGAGCATGCGGCGGCTCGTATGCGCGACCTCTGGAGAAGCTGGATGCACGAACCGCCTGCCAAGGCGGATCAACGAGAGGCGGCCTTCCGTTCCTATATGGCGTCGGAAGGCATTCAGATCGATATCGATGCGCTGCAAGGACTGAAGCGCTCTTTCACCGGGGATGAGTATCAAGCGGCGGTCAGGCGCATCCAGGATTATATCGCCGCGGGCGATGTGTTCCAGGTGAACTTGGCCGTCCGGCAAAGTCGACCGACGAAGGCAGCGCCGGAGCTCGTGTATGAATGGCTCCGATTGATTAACCCTTCGCCCTATATGGGCTTGATTCGTTGGCAGGGCGGAGCGCTCGTGTCGGGTTCGCCCGAGCTGCTCGTCCTGCACGAACGCGGGCGTCTGGCGACGCGGCCGATCGCGGGTACCCGCAAGCGGGGGGCGACTCCGGAGCAGGACGCTCGTCTCGAGGCGGAGCTTACCGGCAGCGAGAAGGAGCGGGCGGAGCATGTGATGCTCGTCGACCTGCTGCGCAACGATATCGGTCGCGTATCCGCCTACGGAACCGTAAGGGTGGAAGAGCTGATGACGGTCGAGCGATATTCCCACGTCATGCATCTGGTGTCGGAGGTGACGGGCCGGATAGCGGCCGGCAAGGACGGCTACGATGTGCTCGCCGCTGTATTTCCAGGCGGTACGATAACGGGGGCGCCCAAAATTCGCACGATGGAAATTATCGAAGAGCTGGAGCCCGTTCGCCGCGGACCGTACACCGGGTCGATGGGGTGGATTGACTATAACGGCAATATGGAATTTAATATAACTATACGAACGCTTGTGATGGCGGAAGGTACGGCGCATGTGCAGGCGGGGGCCGGCATTGTGATTGATTCCGATCCGGAGCGGGAGTATGCCGAATCGCTGAACAAGGCGAAGGCGTTATGGAAGGCGCTGCTGTACGGAGAGCGGGAGCAGCGGAGCGGAGATGAGTCGGTTCGAGGAGAAGGAGGAGACGAGCTATGATTCTGGTAATTGATAACTACGATTCGTTCACGTACAACCTGGTTCAATATTTAGGGGAGCTGGGTGAAGAGGTGGTCGTTCACCGCAACGATCAAATTACGCTCGATGAGATCGCGGCGCTGAAGCCGGATCATCTGCTGATTTCACCGGGGCCATGTTCGCCGAATGAGGCAGGGATCTCGTTATCGTTGATTGAACGGTTTAAGGGAGAAATCCCGATTCTTGGCGTGTGCCTTGGACATCAATCCATCGGTCAAGCGTTCGGCGGAGATGTCGTACGTGCGGAACGTCTGATGCACGGCAAAACCTCACAAATTCATCATGACGGCAAGACGCTGTTTGAAGGGCTTCCGTCTCCTTTTACCGCAACCCGGTATCACTCCTTGATCGTGAAGCGCGAGACGCTGCCGAGCGAGCTTGAAGTATCGGCGGAGACGGCGGAAGGCGAAATTATGGCACTTCGTCACAAAACATATCCGATTGAAGGCGTTCAATTCCATCCGGAATCGATCATTACGGATCACGGTCACCGAATGCTGCAAAATTTCCTTACGCGCACAGGTGCCTTGCGATGATCGTCATTCTAAATGGTCAAATGATGGATGAGAAGCAGGCCGTGGTTCCGGTAACGGACCACGGCTTTCTGTACGGAATCGGACTGTTCGAAACGTTCCGGACGTACGGGGGGGAGCCTTTCTTGCTGGAGCGGCATTTCGACCGGATGGAAGCGGGCTGCAGGCAGCTGGTGCTGGGCTGGAGCAGGCCGGACCGCGAGCGGGCGATCCGTCTACTGGATGAAGCGAGGAGGGCGGGCGGCTGGGACGACGTATACGTCCGATGGTCGGTGTCGGCGGGGTCGGCGCCGCTAGGGCTGCCGGCAGGGCTGGAAGGGTATGAGCATGTGAATGAAATCATCTATGTGAAGCCTCTGCCGACCTTCCCGCAGGGGCTCTATGCATATGGGCGTCCCTTGCAGAAGCTGAGTCTGCCGCGTGCCGACTCCGAGCTTGGGCCCAACACGCCGAGACTGAAGTCCTTTCATTATATGAATTCCATTGCAGGTAAGCGGGAAATGCTTTCTTATCCATGGGCGGCGGGAGCGGAAGGGTTATTTCTGACCAAGGAGGGCTGGCTGTCCGAAGGGCTCGTAAGCAACCTTTGCTTTATACGAGGCGGAACGCTGTGCACACCCGATTCGGGAACCGGGGCGCTTCCCGGCATCACTTGCGGCCTTGTGCTGGAGCTGGCACAGGCTGAGGGAATACGTGCCGAAACGGGGTATTACCGGTGGGAGGAGCTTGCACAAGCGGATGAGGTGTTTGTCACCAATTCCATTCAAGAGCTCGTACCCATCACATCGTTATGGGACGAGCACGGTGCCCGAACGGTGATCGGAAGCGGCGCTGCAGGTCCGATTACATGCAGGCTGCAGGGCGCGTATCGTGAGCGGCAAAGGAGGAGCCTGCCATGAAGCTGGAGTCGAATCGTACCTATATCATGGGGATTCTTAACGTCACGCCGGATTCCTTCTCTGACGGCGGTTCGTATATTTCCCCGGCCATGGCGCTTGACCGGGCGCTTCGAATGGTAGAAGAAGGTGCGGACATCATCGACATCGGCGGTGAATCGACGCGTCCGGGGGCTGTGCCTGTATCGGCGGACGAGGAGCTCAGACGGGTGCTGCCGGCCATTGAGGCGATTGCGGGACGGGTGCCAGTTCCGATCTCTATTGATACGTACAAAGCGTCGGTAGCTCGGGCTGCCCTCTCGGCGGGAGCTGCGATCGTGAACGACGTATGGGGCTTCAAGCGGGATCCGGACATGTGCGGGGTAGCGGCGGAACACGGGTGCGGCGTCATTTTGATGCATAATCGGTGTAACATGGACTATCAAGACCTGCTGGCCGACATATCGGCTGATTTGCTGGAGTCGGTCGATATCGCCCGTTCGGCCGGGGTATCGGAGGACCGGATTTGGCTCGATCCCGGTATCGGCTTTGCCAAGACAAGGGAGCATAATCTGGCTGTGATGCGTTCGCTCGACCGAATCGTGCAATTGGGGTATCCGGTTGTGCTCGGCACCTCGCGCAAACGATTCATTAGGGACACGCTGAAAGCGGAGCCTGATGACGTGCTGGAGGGTACGATTGCGACCTGTGTGCTTGGACAGCAGCAGGGCTGCCGGATTTTGCGCGTACACGATGTAAGAGAGGTCAAGCGTGCGGCTGCGATGGTCGATGCGATACTGTACGAACGTTAATAGAAGGGATGCGGGGGATAAAATGGAACGGATTACGGATACGATCGGCATCCATGGCTTAACCTGTTACGGCAGGCATGGAGTGCTCCCGGAAGAAGCGGTGATCGGGCAGCGTTTCATCGCGGATGTGACGCTGGTGCTGGATCTTCGGGAGGCCGGGGAGCGTGATGAGCTTGAGGCGACAGTGAATTATGCGGATGTTGCGGGGCTGGTGACTTCTATTTTGCAAGGACCGCCCATGAAGCTGATTGAAACGGTTGCCCATCGCATTGCATCCGAGGTGCTTGCCGCTTATACTAGTATCATTGAAATTACGGTGCGCATTACGAAGCCGAATCCGCCGATTCATGCGTTCTTCGATGGGGTGTCGGTTCAGATTACGCGGCGGCGGCAAGACCGATGAGCGGCAGCCCTGCTCGGCCTGTATGGATCGCGCTGGGGTCCAATATCGGTGACCGCAGCAAGCAGCTGCTGGAAGCGGTGGAGCGGCTCCATCGGCCCCCGGAGCTCGAGGTTTCGTTATGCTCGCACCTGTATGAAACTGCGCCTGTCGGCTATACGGATCAACCGGATTTTCTCAATATGGCGTTGCTTGCTTATACAACGCTGTCGCCGGTCGCGCTGCTTTCCCTCCTGCAAGAGGTGGAGAAGGCGATGGGACGCGAGCGGACAGTTCGCTACGGGCCGAGGACAATCGATCTGGACCTGCTGGTATACGATGACATCAATGTCGATTTGCCGGAGTTGACCGTGCCTCATCCTCGTATGCTGGAGCGGGCATTCGTGCTCATTCCGCTTGCGGACGTTGCGGAGGGGCTCGCATTCGTTCGGCCGGCTTTGGAGAAACTGGATGGAAAGGAAGACGTAGCATTATGGAAAAGGACCAGCTGGCGGCGCGAATTCGGGCGTTTCGAAAGCTGAAGGGCTATACGCAGGCGGAGCTTGCCGATACGCTCGGCGTGTCGGTAGCCGTGCTCGGCTCGATTGAGCGAGGAACGCGGAGGGCGGACCCCCGCTTTTTGAATAAAATGTGTGAAACGCTTGGCATTGAACTAAGCGAGCTGCAAAATACAGAGTGAAAAGGATGGTGAAGGACAGCATGTTGAAAATCGGACATATCGAGATGAAAAATAAAGTGGTGCTTGCTCCGATGGCGGGCGTATGCAATCCGGCGTTCCGGCTCATCGCCAAGGAATTCGGCTGCGGACTTGTCTGTGCGGAGATGGTGAGCGATAAGGCGATTCTGCACGGCAACCAGCGAACGTTGGAGATGCTCTATGTGGATGAGCGCGAGAAGCCGTTGTCGCTGCAAATTTTCGGCGGAGACAAGGAGACGCTAGTCGGTGCGGCCAAGCATGTGGACAAACACACGAACGCCGATATTATCGATATCAATATGGGCTGTCCGGTACCGAAGGTAACGAAGTGCGACGCCGGCGCACGCTGGCTGCTGGATCCGAACAAAATTTACGAAATGGTCTCGGCTGTCGTCGATGCGGTGGAGAAGCCGGTTACGGTAAAGATGCGAATCGGCTGGGACGATGCGCATATTTATGCGGTGGAGAACGCACAGGCGGTGGAGCGTGCCG
>JBEPYM010000096.1:0-2989 GCA_041641375.1 Paenibacillus sp. | reverse complement strand
CCGGAGGCCAGGCCGTTGCTGTGCATGGACGTACGCGGGAGCAATTGTATACAGGCAAAGCGAATTGGGAAATGATAAAGCAAGTTAAAGAAGCCGTTTCCATTCCCGTTATTGGGAATGGGGATGTCGCTACACCGGAGGATGCCAAGAGGATGATCGACATGACCGGTGTCGACGGGGTCATGATCGGGCGAGCGGCGCTCGGCAATCCATGGATGCTGTACCGGACGGTTGAGTATTTGTCGAAGGGTACTCTCCCGCCGGACCCGACGATTGAAGACAAGATGGCCATTGCGATGCTTCACCTCGACCGCCTGATCAAGCTGAAGGGCGAATCGACGGCGGTGAAAGAGATGCGCAAGCATATGGCGTGGTACTTGAAGGGGCTGCCTGGTGCGGCACGTGTCAAGGATGTCATTATGGAAACAACGACTCGCGACGGGATGGTTCGGACGTTGCATGACTATGTTGCCTCCGTGAAGGAACGCGCTGAGGCCGGGGAAGGAAACGATTCTGAAACGGCCAGCGAAGCGCTTGTGCATTAGGCTTTGACAGGGCTTCCGCTGCGTTGACAATTCTTTCCCGCTAGCATATAATCATGCAATAAATTGCAACTTCCAAGTCATCACGACCGCTGGCTGAAATATATATGTAGAACGGTATTGAAAACCACATGACGGGAGTTCGTGAACTTATGGTCGAAAAAGAAGTCATACTCACCCAAGAAGGCCTCAAGAAGCTGGAGGAAGAGCTGGAATACTTGAAATCGGTCAAGCGCCGCGAGGTGGCGGAACGGATCAAGATTGCGATCGGCTACGGCGATATTAGCGAGAACTCGGAATACGAGGATGCGAAGAACGAGCAGGCTTTCGTAGAGGGTCGTGTTATTACTCTCGAGAAGATGCTGCGCAACGCGCGGATTATCAATAATGATGAAGTCGATACAGAGACGGTGGGCATCGGCTCGACCGTACTGTTGGAAGATATGGAATTTAAGGACACGGTGGAATATACGATTGTCGGTACGGCGGAATCCGATCCGCTGCATAACAAGATCTCGAACGAAAGCCCTGTCGGACGTGCCATTCTAGGCAAGAAGAGGGGCTCTACCGTAGACGTCAACGTTCCAGCCGGCCTTATTCAATACAAAATCGTCGATATTAAAAAATAAAGCGGTAAGGCACAGGCTGCAGAGAATGCGGCCTGTTTCGTGTCGTGAAAGGATGTACGTGGAGCACATGGATATGGAAAAGAGTGCTGTCATCGGGACAGAACAGGAAGAAAACGAGCTGCTGGCCATTCGGCGGGACAAGCTGGATCAGCTTCGGGCGCTTGGCGTCGATCCGTTCGGCGTTCGGTTCGAGCGGACGGCCAATTCGGGAAGCATCATTCGCGAGTTCAACGATCGATCGAAGGAAGAGCTGGACGAGCTCGGTGCCGAGGTTGCGCTGGCTGGGCGTATCATGCAAAAGCGCGAGATGGGGAAGGCAACATTCGCGCATATTCAGGATTTAAGCGGCAAAATCCAAATTTATGTCCGGGAGGATGCGGTGGGCGCTCAGCGTTATGAGGCGTTCTCTCTGCTGGATATCGGCGATATCGTCGGCGTTCGGGGTGTTGTCTTCAAAACCAAGACGGGCGAAATTTCGGTCAAAGCGCGAGAGGTTGACGTGTTGACCAAATCGCTGTACCCATTGCCGGATAAATTCCATGGATTGAAGGATATCGAGATGCGCTACCGGCAACGGTATGTGGATCTGATTATGAGTCCGGATGTGCAGGAGACGTTCGTGCTGCGCTCCCGTATTATCCAATCGATGCGCCGTTATCTCGATTCGCGTGGGTATCTCGAGGTGGAGACGCCTACGCTTCATACCATTGCAGGTGGCGCCGCGGCGAGACCTTTTATCACCCATCATAATGCGTTGGACATGCAGCTGTATATGCGGATCGCTATTGAGCTCCATCTCAAGAGGCTCATTGTGGGCGGGATGGAGAAGGTATACGAAATCGGCCGGGTATACCGGAATGAAGGCATTTCGACGCGCCACAATCCGGAGTTCACCATGATTGAGCTGTATGAGGCGTATGCCGATTATAAGGATATTATGCGACTCACGGAAGAAATGGTTGCACACATTGCCCAGGAAGTGCTTGGCACGACCAAGGTGATGTATCAGGGGCAGGAGATCGACTTGACTCCGCAATGGCGGCGCGCATCGATGGTCGATCTGATTCGCGAGGTAGTCGGTGTCGATTTCTCCGCGCACATGACAGACGCGGAAGCCCATGCATTGGCGAAGCAGCACAAGGTGCCAGTAGAGCCGCATATGACCTTCGGGCATATTGTGAATCAATTTTTTGAGACGTTCGTGGAGCAGACGCTGATTCAGCCTACCTTCGTGTACGGACACCCGGTCGCGATCTCTCCGCTTGCCAAGAAGAACGAGGAGGACCCGCGTTTTACGGACCGGTTCGAGCTGTTCATCGTGGCGCGTGAGCATGCGAATGCATTCACGGAGCTGAACGATCCGATTGATCAGCGGGAACGCTTCGAGGCTCAGCTTGCGGAGAAGGAGAAGGGCAACGACGAGGCGCACGAGATGGACCATGATTTTATCCGTGCGCTTGAATATGGCATGCCGCCGACGGGCGGGCTGGGTATCGGTATTGACCGGCTTGTCATGCTGCTGACGGATTCGCCGTCGATACGCGACGTCCTGCTGTTTCCGTTAATGCGGGAGCGGGAGTAGATCACGGCACTCGCAGCTTGTTGGTACACAAAGAAGGAGACGCTCGCCCTTGAGGGTGGGCGTCTTTCCGTTATGTGGATTTGCATTCGTGTCAGAGGCTGTGATATATTATTTTTTGTCGCTTCGGCGGCTTGTAGAAATGGTTTTAACGTGATGAACGTGTTGGTAAAGTTGCTGTTGCAATTGAGTCGTCGGATGTGGTATTCTATTGCTTGTCGCTTTCGTCAGAATGCTCT
>JBEPYM010000095.1:0-13133 GCA_041641375.1 Paenibacillus sp. | reverse complement strand
CGTGCCCGGTGGCTTCGGCGGCGTGCCCGGTGGCTTCGGCGGCGTGCCCGGCGGCCTCGGCGGCGTGCCCGGCGGCCTCGGCGGCGTACCCGGTGGTATAGGCGGCGTGCCTGGTGGCCTCGGCGGCGTGCCTGGCGGCCTCGGCGGCGTGCCCGGCGGCCTCGGCGGCGTACCCGGAAGCATGGGCGGCGTACCCTTGCCCGGCGGAGCTGTTCCAGCACCAGAGGGCGGCATTTTGCTACCCCCTGCGCCAAGCGTGCCCGCCTTTCCAAGAGACATTCCCTTGCCGCCGTATCCGCCCCTAACAATCTCCCATACATCGCAGCAATCCTCGGACAATCGCGACCATCAACCCGCCGCCTATATTCGAGTGCTCCACGCAATCCCCGATGCCCCGCCGGTTGATGTCTACGTCAACGATCAACGTATTTTAAGCCAATTTGCCTTCAAATCCATTACCGACTATATGCGTGTACCGTCAGGTACATATAAAGTTCAGGTTTTCCCCGCCGGAACGAAGCAAAAACCGGTGTTCGAAGCCAATCTCAAAGCAGATCCCGGTGCGTTCGTAACGGTAGCTGCCGCCGGCACCTTGAATACGCCGATGCCGCTGATCATCGTGGATGAGCTTGCTCCGACAGAGAAATCGGCCAAGGTTCGCTTCATCCATCTGTCCCCAGACGCACCGGCAGTAGACATCGCAATCAAGGGCGGTAAAACCTTGTTCACCGGCGTGACCTTCAAATCGTCAACCAGCTACCTTCAGCTTCCCCCGGAGCCTGTTACCGTTCAAGTGAAGAAGGCCGGGACAGACGAGGTTGTGCTTGAAGCGGCCAACATTCGCCTGCAGTCGAACGCAACGTACACCATTGCAGCCGTCGGGCTCGCGGGTGGAACACCGAAGCTAAGCGCAATCCTTGTAAAGGACGCATAAAAAAAGTCGGCTGCTCAGACGGTTTTAGCCGTTCCGAGCAGCCGATTGTTCCATCCCCAGCATCAAACCTGTGGCTCCGCAAAACGGTGACTTGGGAACATGAAGTAGAAAAGCCCGATTCCTGCAAAAATTAATGCGCTGATGATCACCGGAATGTGCAGGCTGAAGCCGTGCGCCAGCCATCCGCCAATCATCGGTCCGGCCATAACGCCAATTCCCTCCACGGTCGAGAAAATCCCCCAGCCGACACCTTGCTGCGCGGGAGGGACATAAGCGGCGAGCAGCGCATTCCACGCCGGCAGGACGGCGGCGTAGGACAAGCCTAATACGAGCGCCCATACCAATAAGATCGCTGTGCTCTCCGTGATGGTGAGCGAATACAGCCCGAAAGCGAACATCGCAAAGCCGATGACAAGAAACCACTTTTTGCCCCATGCGTCGCTCAGCCTTCCCATCGGTACGAGCCCCAGTGCAGCGAAGCCCCCGCCGAGAATCAAGAACACCGAATATTGCGCATTCGTCAGTCCCAGATGCTCGGAGGCGAAGGAAGGGAGGATCGGCACCAGCATCGAAGCGCCTAACGTCTGAAGGATCATCCCCGGCAGCAACGGCTTGATCAGCCGCATTCGTTCCACCAGCATACCGATCTGTCTGCCGATCGGTAGCTTGGTCACCGGGGACAGCATCCGGCCGGACAGCCCGAAGCAGAGCAGCCATCCGAGCAGCGCCATCGACAGTAATATCAGAAACGATGTCCGATAGCTGATATCAATCACAAAGTTGAGCATAATCGGACCAAGTCCGAGTCCGATGAGCCACGCCATATACAAGAGGCCCATCTGCTTGCCGCGATGTTCGGCAGACACCTTGCTTAATGCAATAATCCAGATCGGCGATACGCCGATGCCGTATAACGCAGAGCCGGCGATCAGCACCCAGGAGGCGTTGGCTCCCTGCAGCATAAACAGTCCGATGACCGACAGTCCCAGCCCCACATGCACAATCCAGGTCACAGGCATCCGGTCCAGTAAATAGCCGATCGCGATCTTCACGCCGGTATCGGCAATGTAGTGCGCCGATACGGCTACACCGACAGCCCAGACGGTTAGGCCGAGCTCGTCGATGGCGTAATTCGGCAAGAACGAAATCAGAATGGCGCCCCTTACAAATTCGATCAAGAACAAGATTGCGGCCAGACGTATAATTTCTAGCGGGTAAGATGCCCCGATATTACGAAATGTGGTCACGAAGCAGTCTCCTTTGGCCGGCGGACATCGGCGTCTCCTGGCTATAGGAGTGGTAGTTATTCATAATGTCGGCCACGATGGTATCGGACGAATTTGCCTGCTGCAGAGCGATACTGGCATCCCGCATTCGCACAAGACGCATCGGCTCGGCAAGCAGCGACGCAATCAGCGTTGTGAGCTGCTCAGGCTGATACGCAATTTCCGCGGCGCCTTTGCGTTGCAAATAATCCGCGTTATCGCGCTCTTGACCGGGCACCGGCCGGAACAGCACAATCGGCAATCCGCAGGTCAGTGCCTCGGACAAGGTAATGCCGCCGGGCTTGGTAACGATCAGCGAAGCGATATGCATCAGCTCGTGAATTTCCTGCACGAACCCGAATATGCGAAATTTCGGATTCGTACCGAACTCAGTTGTCATGCCGCTCAGCAGCTCATTGTTTTTGCCGCATACGACGATCACTTGCGCTTCCAGGTGGGACAGCGATGTACACACATCCTGCAGCCCCTGCAGCACGCCGTACGATCCGGCCATAAGCAGGACGATCGGCTTGTCGGCTGACAGATCGTATTTTCTCCGAATCGGATCGGCAGAAAGCGTTCGGCTGAACGCCGATTTGAGCGGAATGCCGCTGACCCGGATCCGCTCTGCGGGAACGCCGGTTTGCTCCACTTGCTCGCGCAAATCGTCGGTTGCCACATAATATTTATCGACGTCCGGATGCAGCCAGCGATGATGCAGCGCAAAATCGGTAAGCACATTGTAAATGGGCAGCCGCAGACCGGTTTTCTTGCGAAGCTCAGGCATGACGAGCATCGGGAACGTATTGATGACAAGGTCAGGCTGCTCGCGCTGAATAATTTCCTTCAGCTTCCGCAGGCCGAAGGAATGAAACCAGCTGGATACGAGCGTATCATTGCGCATATGGCGAGTACTGTAGTAAGCAAATCCATATAGTCCGGGAAACACGCTGTAGCTTTTTAAGTAGATAAATCGAGTCAGCTTGTTAATAAGCGGGTAGGCCTCCGCGAACAGGTCGACCATTGCGACGTCCGCCGTACCCCGGCGTTCGAAGCTTTCTTTAAGGGCTCTTGAAGCCTGCAGATGGCCGTCGCCATAGCTGGCATACAGAATCAGCACCTTAGGCTTTTTGGACTTCAATTACACGCCACCTCCGACGAGTATGCGTTCGCGGGCGAGCTTTCCATTCGCGCTATTGCAAGTATGTAAGATGGCGTCGATGGCGCGTTCGGCGGCATGGGAGCCTCCGAAGGCTTCCGCGGCCAGCTTCATACTCGCCAGTCGCGATGGCTCCCGCAGCAGCAGCTGCAGCCGGCCGATCAGCTCCCGGCCGCCGCGAACCTGAGCGGCGAAGCCCGCCTGCTCCAGAATACGCGCGTTATCCTGCTCTTGACCGGGCAGCGCGTGGCACAGCAGCATCGGCAGCGCCTGAGCGACGGCCTCCGAGGTTGTAAGTCCGCCCGGCTTCGTAATCAAGAGGTCGGACATCGCCATCAACTCGTGAATCTCTTGAACAAATCCGTACACATGGACATGACGGCGGCCCGCTTCCGCAACCGCCTCTGACAGCTGCTCGAACAGCTTGCGATTGCTTCCGCACACGACGACATATTGGACCGGATTCACCCGGTTGTTCTGTGCCAGCAGCTCAGCCACTCCTTCGCCCAGCAAGCCGCAGCCTCCGCCCATAATGAGAACGACGGGAGTTTCCGATAATAACCCATACTTTCTCCGCAGAGCCCGCTTGTCATACTTGCGGTGAAACTGCGGACGGACGGGGATGCCCGTCACGGAAATGCGAGACCGGTCGACGCCGCGCCGGACAAGCGCTTCGAGCACAGGCACAGAGCCGACGATATAACGGTCCGTCATCGGATGAATCCAATAGCTGTGATCGGTGTGGTCCGTAATGACGGTAACGGCCGGCACCTCGGTCAGCCCGTTGACCTTCATCATGGAGATGGCGGCTGCCGCAGATGGGAACGTGCTGACGACGACGGAAGGCTTCGTCTCCTCCAGCAGCTGCATCATACGCCCGACGCCGTACAGCCGAAATTTCTTGAACATATGAGATAGGGAATTGTCGCTGCGCGTCTTCTGAAACAAATACCCGTACACATTAGGAAACGTGCTGACGCCTTTCAGAAATAAATACCGGCTGACCTCGTGCAAATAAGGCTGCGTCCATTCCAGGAAATCGCGACAATCCGTTTCCAGACCGGTATTCAGCATCGCTGCCGTCTCTTGCAGGGCGAGGGCGGCCTGCTTGTGTCCGTCCCCCAAACTGCCGGTCAGCAGCAGCATCTTTCGTTTCGGTGCATGCGGCATGCCGATTCTCCTTGTCCGAGTGTGGGCTCATTTTCATATTACCAATATTTTCACAATGCGACTACCTTAAACTTGAATCGATCGTTCGGGTCTTGCTGCAGGCACACCTGCGGGCGATGCGAGCGGCTGGGTCAGCGCGAAGGCGAGCTCCGCCACCGCAATGGCGGCAAGCGCATCGAGCACGACATGCTGCTTGATGAATAGCGTCGATACAATGATCAGTATCGCACCGGAGCCGATCAGCCAGCTGTTCAGACGAGTACGGACGGAGCTGCGCAGTACTGCCGACAGCATCAGGAAGCTGGAGAAGCAGTGGATGCTCGGGAATGCATTGTTCGGCATATCCGAGCCGTAGACGTACTTGACCAGCCAGGTGAAGGCGTCCTGCTCCAGCACAAGCGGCCGCGGCACTGTCGTCTGGAAAAAGAAGTAAAATACGTAGCAAATGAGAATCCCGATGACGTAGGCGGCAATAGTGCGATAATACAGTATACGATCGCGGAAGCAAAAATAGATGAGACAAATGTACAAGAATGGAATCCACAATACGTAAGGTACGGCGAACCAGGAAATAAAAGGTGTCATGCGATCCAGATCGGTGACCAGATAACGGGTGCCTCGTTCCGTATGGTTAAGCAGGGGATATCCGATCCCAACGATCGGCATCGCCGCCATGAACAAAAGTGCCTTGATGTGGGGTAGCCAGCTGCGCAATGTGTTTCTCTCCTCTCTCTATCTGTAAGTGTACATGTTAAGCATTTGTGTAGAAAATGGACCATCGAACGAAAGCGAACTGGACCAAGGTCGGGGAACATAAACGTTGTACGCAAGAAAAAAGCTTTCGCAGAGGCGAAAGCAATTCCCCATATCATATTAAGATTTTGTAAAGGTTGGTGCAATGGGAACGTGTGGACGCACTTCTTTGTTGCGGCGGCGGTGAAAGGCCAGAAAGAGCACAACTCCCCCGATTAAGAGCGCGCACGCGGCGGCCTGCAGCGGGGTGATGCGTTCCGACAGCAGCCACCAAGCGAGCAGCGAGGCGCCTACAGGCTCCCCCAGAATCGCCACGGATACAGTAGTGGCGCCAACGTCCTTGAGCAGCCGATTGAACAGCAGGTGGCCGAATACGGTCGGCACAATCGCCATCAATACGAACAATCCCCATTCCCTGGACGGATAATCAAACATCGGAATGCCGAGGGCGGCATTATAGAGCAGAAACATCAGACCGTCGGTCAAAAAAACTGCAAAGGTGTACACCGTATTGCTGATACGCTCCCGCAGCTTTTGTCCGAGCAGCATATGGCCGACTACGGCGATGGTGCCGAATACGGACAGCAGGTCGCCCTTGATCGCATCGTCGGACACGGAGAAGTCGCTCCAACCGATCAGAATCGCGCCAAGTGCAGCGACAGCGACTCCCGAGAGCGCCGCGGCGGTCGTACGCTCGCGGAACAGCAACCAGGCGCCGGCCATGACGAGAACCGGCTCAAGCGTCAGCAGCACGGTGGAGCTTGCCACCGAAGTGAAGCGCAAGGAGCCCATCCACAGCAGGAAATGCAATCCGAGCAGCAAGCCGGATAACGACAGCAGCCGCCAGTCGGAGCGGGACACCGAGCGGATCTCGGCACGCGAGGCGACAACCCAGGGCAGCATCAGCAGCACGGCCAGAAACAGCCGCTGCATCGCAATGACGGACACGGGCGCCTCGCTCCACTTGATGAAGATCGCGGAGAACGATACGGCGACGATGCCGATAGCAAGTAGGATCATATTTTTCATGCTGTCAAAAATACCATAGCTGACGCAGCCGCGTCAACCTTTCCTGGCAGCGGGAAATCAAGTGAAATGGGCAGAAATTTATAGTAAACTAGGTTGTGAGAGGAGAGGATTGTTGTGAATACGAAGAAGTCGGCCAAGCCTGAAGATCGAATAAAGGAACAGCAAGCGGATTATCTTGAGACACCCTATGAGATTCCGTTTGTCGAGTTTGAGCGTTTCGAAGTGATTGACGGAATTCGTTACGAAATGCAGCCTTCTCCAACGGTCAAACATCAGAAAATATCGGGCGCCCTCCACCTCATGCTCCATCACACCTGCCATACGACGGCTACCATCTTGTATGCGCCCATCGACCTGTATCTGGATGAAGACAATCAATTTCAGCCTGATCTTGTCGTCATCAGCCATGAACGAGCCGCGATTATCGGTGAGAAGCGGATTGAAGGCGCACCGGATCTCGTTGTGGAAATTTTATCGCCCAGCACCAGCCATAACGATCGCATTCATAAGAAACGCCAATACGAGCGTCATGGCTTGCCTGAATATTGGATTGTAGACCCTGTTCACCGCACGATCGATCAATTCATGCTGGTGGAGGGGAAATTTATGCTGAACGAAACGTACGGGATACGAGGTGCGCTTACTTCTCCGCGAATGCCTTGTATCCGTATTGACTTAAGCCGATTGTTTCCCGAGGAAGTCCAATAAGCAGAAGTCAACAGCCGCCCTACGAGGCGGCTGTTGACTTCTGCTGCTTGTCGGATTGCGGCTGATCGGCTTTGGACTGCGCGGCAGCCTTCGGCGGCTTGTTTCCCTTCACCGGCTTCAGCCCGGCTTCCGCCGCGCCGCTCGCGGCCTGCACGCGCTCCTGGCTCATCGTGCTGGTGCCCTGGAGTACGCCGCCTTCCACGATATGCAGCAGTCCGACGTCCACTTCACCGATGACGCGGCCTTTGGCTGAGATGGTCAGCTTCCCCGTCGTATGTACGGTACCGATCACCGTTCCGGCGTTCATGACGTTGCGGGCGGTCAGGATGGAATGCACCTCGCCCTTCTCGCCGATCAGCACATCGCCCGAGCATTCGATGTCGCCCAGCACGCGGCCTTCGATCCGCAGGCTTGCTTCCGAGGTGATACGTCCCTCAATGACGGTGCCTTCGCCGATCAGGGTGTCGGTGGAGCTGGGGTGGAGTCCTTTGCGCGTATGGAATATCAAAGCTAATCCACTTCCTTTCGATCCTGTACTAGATAGGGTCTCGGATTAACGGGTTCCCCCGATACGAGAACTTCATAATGCAGATGCGGCCCGGTGCTGCGTCCGGTGGAGCCGACGGAGCCGATTCGTTCGCCTTTTTCCACTCTTTGGTTGTCCTTGACCCCGATTTTGCTTAAATGTCCATACCGTGTCTTGATGCCGTTGCCGTGGTTGAGGATAATGTTATATCCATAGTCGGCTGCCCATCCGGTTTCTTCCACCAAGCCATCTGCGCCCGCATAGACGGGATCGCCCTCCCTCGCCTGGATGTCATAGCCGTTATGGACACTCGGGAGGTTCGTGAACGGGTCGCGGCGATAGCCGAAGACGGAAGTGACCTGGCGCGAATCGACCGGCCAGATGGTGGGCAATCTGCGTTCTCTGGCGCGCTGCTGCTCCAGATCTGCGTTCAGCTGGGCCAGGCTGTTCTTCACCTCTTGAATTTGCCGGGTTAAGGACTCGTAGCTCATCTCGGTCCGCTGAACGAGCTGGTTAAGCTCCTCGTCGGTTGCCCGTACAAACTCGCCGCCGATGGCGGAGCCGCCTGCCGATTGTGCTTGCTGCATGGACGACAGCGTGACGGCGACGGGCTGTCTGGATAGCGTGCGGATGTTTGTCTCCAGATCCTTCAGCTCGTTCAGCCTTTCCTGCAGCTGCTCCGCGGTAGAGGAGAGGGTAATGACCGTATTCTGGAGTTCTACGATGGTCTGGGCTTTGTGCGTCAGATCGGTTCGCAGCACATGCCGCTCCTGCTCCAGCACGGCTGTCTCGCTCTGGAATTTGGTGGTCAATTGGGCGGCGACATAATCGGCGTTCATGGCGCTGTACTGGAAGTAGAGCGCGGTTCCCCCGATTGCGGCGGCGATTGTAATCGGCACGACATACAGCATTACTCTGGGAAGTCGGAACCGGCGGACGGAGCGTTCGGCATCAGGAATGTACAAGAAAGTGAATCTCCGGAGCTCGCGCATATCGGATCGCCAACCCTCCTTTGGAATGTCGGTTAGTCCTATAGGTATGTCGAAAACTCCGGAAATATGAGTGAGAGGATGATAGCTTATAGAAGATTATTCGAGGGTCGAACGCGGCTTGCTCGGCGGAAGCCCTTTGCGGATACGGACATAACACTTGCGGCATACCGGAAGATAGCTCTCGTTGCCGCCGATCTGAATTTGCTCGCCTTCAAAAACGGGAACATTGTCCTTCAGCCGCATATTCATCAACGCCTTTTTTTCGCAATACCAGCAAATGGTTTTAATTTCCTCAATCTTATCCGCCCACGCGAACAGCTCGCGGCTCCCTTCAAACAGCGCCCCGACAAAGTCGCTCCGGAGTCCATACGCCAGAACGGGGATACCCAGCTCATCGACGATGCGGGTCAGCGTCAGCACCTGCTCCTTGCGCAGAAACTGCGCTTCGTCCACTATGATACAGCTCGGCCGCTCCGTGCGTGCGAATGCCAGCATATCCGTATCCGCATCGACCACGATCGCTTCCCGTTGAAGGCCGACGCGGGAGGACACCTTGCCGGTCCCAAAGCGGTTGTCGATGGCGGGGGAGAACAGCAGCACCTTTTTGCCTTGTTCCTCGTAGTTATGAGCGACCCGCAGCACCTCGATTGATTTGCCGCTGTTCATCGTTCCGTATCGAAAATACAATTGCGCCATAGGTCAGGGCCATCCTTTCTGTCATCAGCTAAACTGTACCCCGTATTATACCGGACGATTTACTCCCCCGCCATAAAAAGTGCAAACCCCGCGCAAATGCTCGTCATATAGGAAAGAATATGATAAGTCAGCCATGTGAAGACGAGCCCGACCCCGATGTAGACAAAGGATTGCTGCGTATACGTCAGGTCGAGCGGAAGCAGCAGGTTGAGCAGGTTGGTTTCCAGGATATCGACGCCGAGCTGGTTGATCAGAATATAGTGGACAAAAGGAAGCGCGATAAAGCCGAGCGAGAGGGAGATGCAGGTGACGGTGACCGTGAAGGATACGATGCCGAGCGGCAGCTTGAGCACCATAAACAGAAGTCCTTTATAGGCGCGCAGGTCGGTCATATGATAGAGCGCGGTGCCCCAGAATCCGGGGTTCGGCGGGGTGAGTCGCTCCTCGAGGAACGCGGGTTCCGGCTGATTGAGCAGGCGGGCGGCGAGACGGCTCTCGAGTTGAAGCACGCCCTTGGCGAGCAGCATGAGGCCGAGCGCAAGCGGGATGCCGATCAAGATCGGTGTCAGTCCGATTGCAAGGGCAATCCCGGTGACGGCTGCGGTAAAATATAGAATGCCTGTCGGCAGGGCAAACAGCATGTACAATACTCCGGCAATCGTTCGGTTCATGGGTGATTTTCCCCTTTTCTTGTGGTGTAGGTATAGGCATACTATACGCTGTCGCGGAGGGCTGCTGTAGTGCCCGCTGTCATATGACCGGTCACAAAAAAACAGCGCCCTCGGGAAGAGAGCGCTGCATGCGTGCGTTAAATTGTATAGGTGCCGATGTCGAGGGCGTCCATGACCTTCTCGCGGATGCGGACGAACTCGTCGCCGTTGCGGTTACGCGGGCGTTCGATGCCGCATTCGAGCTTCAGGACGATCCGTCCGGGGCGCGGGCTCATCACGTAGATGGTGTCCGCGAGGTAGACGGCTTCGTCGATATCGTGCGTGATCAGCAGCATCGTCTTGCCAGTGCCGCGCCACAGCTTGATCAGCTCATTCTGCATCGCCAGCCGCGTGATCGCGTCCAACGCGCCGTACGGCTCGTCGAGCAGCAGCACCTCCGGGTCCATGACGAGTGCGCGTGCGATGGCGGTACGCTGGCGCATTCCGCCCGAGAGCTGGGATGGATAGTAGGCTTGGAAGCCGTTCAAGCCGACCTTCTCCAGCACCTCGTCGACCCGCTTCTTGCGCTCGTGCTTGTCGATGCCGGCCAGCTCCAGTCCGAAGCCGACGTTATCTTCCACGGTGCGCCACGGATAGAGCGCATGCTCCTGGAAGATGAGCACGCGCTGCGGCTGAGGTCCGCCGACCGGTTTCTCTCCCGCCAGCACCTCGCCGGTAGTTGCTGTTTCCAATCCGGCGAACATGCGGAGCGCCGTGCTCTTGCCGCAGCCGGAAGGACCGACGATCGCCGCGAACTCGCCCTTCTCAATGCGCATATCGATACCCGCCAGCACATCTAGCGAGCCAAACTTCTTCGTTACGCCGCGAAGCTCCAACGTTTGCATGTTATCGGTCGCCTCCCATCACGTAACGGTATTTCAGCAGACGGCGCTTGAGGCGCTCCAGCAGGAACGAATCCAGGAAAAGCGCGATGGCGCCGATGACCATGATGCTGGCTAGCACACCCTCCATGTCGGCGATGTCGCCTGCATATCTGATCGTGAAGCCGAGTCCAACGGAAGCGCCCCCGACCATCTCCGCGGCGATCATCGAGCGCCACGAGTTGCCGAACGACAGCTGAGCGCCGGTAATGAATGCGGGCATCGTCTCCGGCCAGAACACCTTGCGCAGCAGCTGGCTCTTCGAGGCGCCCATGACGCGGGCGAGCTCGAGATGAGTGCGGTTGACGCCTTCAGTGGCGTTCATGACGGACAGCGCCATCGGGAAGAAGGACGCGATCGTAATGACGGCGATAATCGGCACATTGCCGAAGCCGTAAATAATGATAAAGAACGGCAGCCACGTAATGGGCGGTATCGACTGCAGAATCGTAATGACGCTGCGGAGATATACCGCGAACGACTTGGAGATGCCGGCGATCAAGCCGAGCACGCCTCCGAGCACGCATGCGAGCGGATAGCCGATAGCCAGACGCTGCAGAGTGGCAAGGAGCGTCTCCCAAAATTTCGCTGTGCCGAATTGTGTGAAGAAGCGGGATATAATTTCAGGCAGATGCGGCATAATAAAAGGCTTGTCGATGATAATGGCGAGCAGCTCCAGAATGAGGAGCAAGGATACAATGGCTCCAATGAAAGGGAGGCTGCTTCTTGCGAAGCGGCCTCGGGATGCAGCAGGAGCTGCCGATTTGGAGTTGTCGGTGCCGGTATGTTTCGTCACGTCGGTAGCTCCCTCTGTGGTATCGCTTATTTCTTTTGCTGCTTCTGCCAGCTCAGGTCAAGCAGAGTCGTTACGTCGACCTTCTCCTTCAGTACGCCTTGCTTATGCATCATATCGGTCATTTCCTGCATTCTCTTCACTTCTTTGTCCGTCAGCTCCCAGTTGAACGTCTGGGATTTGATCGCTTCGGTGATAATATCGACGGCTTTCGTTTCCTTGCCGTCCGTGCCCTTGATCGAATCGCCTTCAATGAAGCGTTTCGTCAAGAACTTGGCGGAGCCGGCAGGATCCTTCTGCAGCATCTCGATTGCTTGCTTCTGCGCATCCAGCATCCGGTTCACCGCATCGCGGTCCTTCTGGAGCACCTGGTCGGAGGTGATGACCACCATGCACGGGAACGGCCATTCCTTGCCTACCTCGTAAATCGCTTGTGCACCGAATTGTGCGCGGGCGATCCGGTCGTATGGCTCGAATACGAACGCGGCGTCAACCTTGCCTGCAGCCAGCGCCTGGATCGCAACCGGCGGCTCGACATATTGGAATTGGACGTCCTTCTCAGTCAGCTTGCCCTTCTCAAGGCCGACGCCGGTCAGTACGATGTCCGCCGTGGAGCCCTTCTTCTGGGACGCGATGCTCTTGCCCTTCAGATCCTCCATCGACTTGATCCCGCTGTCCTTGCGCACCAGCATGCTGTGGTAGCCGAGCTGCGCGCCGCCGACGATCTTCAGGCCTGCGCCCTTGTCGCCCCAGGTTACGGCATTCGTGAAGCCGAGTACGCCTGCGTCGAGCTGTCCGCCCACAATGCCCTTGATCAGGTCGGTGCCGGAGCTGAACAGCTGAAGGTCAACCTTCAGACCGTTCTTTTCGTAGAAGCCTGCATCGAAAGCAAGCATAGCCTGCGCGTCGTCCATCACGTTCAAATAGCCGATCTTCAGTGTCTTTACGTCCTTCTTCGCCGCTTGGGAGCCGCTGCCTGTCGTCGTTGTTTCGACAGCTTTGCCTCCGCATGCTGCCATGGTGAAGGAAATTACAGTAATAAGTGCTAATGCCAACCATTTCTTCATTGGTTATGGCCCCTTTCTATGCCTTCCGAGCGTTTAATTCCTACCAATCGGATAGGGTTTATTATAGGAACGGTGGCCGATTCCGTCAAGCGTTATTTTTGTGGGGGATGGGCGTGATGTCGATCTCAGCCATGCTGCCGGAGCTGTGCCACGCTTGCTCGGCTTCTGTGTCACAGTATGCCAGCGAAATAGCGGAAATGGTTTCTGCAAAAACTGGTCGTGCGCCGTGTGGTGGTGAATTAGCGGAAATGGTTTCTGCAAAATCTGGTCGTGCGCCGTGTGATGATGAATTAGCGGAAATGGTTTCTGCAAAATCAGGCTGTGCGCCGTGTGATGGTGAAATAGCGGAAATGGTTTCTGCAAAATCAGGCTGTGCGCCGTGTGATGATGAATTAGCGGAAATGGTTTCTGCAAAATCAGGCTGTGCGCCGTGTGATGGTGAAATAGCGG
>JBEPYM010000094.1:0-13178 GCA_041641375.1 Paenibacillus sp. | reverse complement strand
AGTCAGGATGCCTTCCACATCGGTGAAAATATCGACAACCTCCGCCTGTAAAGCTGCGCCCAAGGCGGTAGCCGACGTATCGCTGCCGCCGCGTCCGAGAGTCGTCCAGTCACCGGAGGCAGTCGAACCTTGAAACCCGGTTACGACAGCTACCTTACCGGCATCCATAAGCTGATGGATACGGTCGGGTCGAATCGAATCGATTCGGGCATTGCCGAACTGATCATTCGTTCGGATACCTGCTTGACCACCGGACAGTACCGAAGCAGGGATTCCTTCCTTATTCAATAAGCTACACAAGGTCGCCGCGGAGATTAACTCGCCGCAGCAAAGCAACATATCCGTCTCTCTTGGGGGGAGCGACGCTCCATTGTGCTCGATCCAATCCAAAAGAGTATCTGTCGCATAAGGCTCCCCTCTTCTGCCCATTGCCGATACAACGACCGTAAGCTTGTACCCGGCATCCAGGGCCTCGCGTATGTGCCGTATGGCATGAGCTCTCGCTTCCGACGTCGAAAGCGACGTCCCGCCGAACTTCTGTACCCGTACTGGCATTGCTGTTCCCTCCTGACAAGCGCAGCGCTGTCAGTGCAGGCCTCCGATGAAGAGGAATGATGAGATACGATTGCCGGGAATAAGCCAAGGTTCTTAGTGCGTCCGCACATCCAGCGCTCGAGCTCGGTTGATGTCGAAACGTCGTCTATTGAAAATCCAGAAAGCGCTCAACCAACAATGGCTGAAGCTGATTTCCTTGTAGGGCGGCCTCGCACGTTTCCATAATCATATTCATACGCGCCACCAGCGAGTTCGGCTTCGCAGCCGGATTGTCTTGCCCGAACGGTACGAAATAAATATGCTTGGCAAAAAGCAGCTTGGCGATATTCGGCAAATTAAAGCCCAGTCCGTCATTCGTCGAAATCGCCAGCACAAGCGGCCGCTGATTGCGCATCTGGGATTTAGCCGCCATCAAGACGGGACTTTCCGTCAACGCATTCGCCAGCTTGGCCGTCGTGTTCCCCGTACAGGGTGCAATGACCATAATATCAAGCTTTTTGCTTGGTCCGAGCGGCTCCGCGTCCACGATTGAAGCAATAATATCATTTCCCGTTATATCTTTCAACTGTTTCTGCCAGTCCGCCGCCTTGCCGAAACGGGTGTCCGTATTCAGTGTGGAATAAGACAATATCGGAATTACATTGGCTCCTGCATCGACAAACCGCTTGATTTGCGGCATCACCTCTTCGAAGGTGCAGTGCGAGCCTGTCAGTGCATATCCAACCGTAATTCCGTTCCAATTGAAGCTCATTGACCCATCCCCCGTTTCGTCACATCTTCCAAAATTAACTCACTCACGACGTTGGCAATGATTCGGCCTGCGGTTTTCGGAGCAACGATGCCTGGCAAGCCAGGAGCAAGAAGCGCCTTGATGCCCCTTCTTTCCGCATATCGAAAATCAGTGCCGCCCGGCTTTGACGCGAGATCGATCACGATAGACTTTGGTTGCATGTGCGCTAGCACTCCGGCTGTAACAATCAAGGTCGGTACGGTATTAAAAATGATGTCCGCCGTACGCGCTTCATCCGCCAGCCGGTCGGTGTGGAACGGAACTAACCCCATCTCGAGCGCTCTAGCAAAATGATCTGGCTTGCGGACACCGGCCCTCACGTTAGCGCCAAGTCCCTTTAATGTTCTCGCCAGTGTAAGTCCGGTGCGCCCAAGTCCGAGCACGATACACTGTGAGCCATGAAGCGTAATATCCGTGTTCTGGATGGCAATCATAACGGCGCCTTCGGCAGTCGGTATCGAGTTGTAAATCGCGACATCGTCGCGGTCAAGCAGCTCCACAAGGGAGATCGAATGATTGGCGCACAGCTTTCGTAAGTACGGTTTAGCCATGCCTGTATAGATTTTGGCATGCTTGGGCAAAGCTGCAATAAACCGTTCCTCTAGCCGAAGATCAGCCTTGGAAAAGATCGCCTCGACCTTGCCTCCGTCATCGGTTCCGATTACCGGCAAGATAACGGCATCAGCTTGCTCGAACGGAGTCTCGCTCAGCTCAGCCTTGCGCACGCCGCTGTACGATTGCTGCAAATTGTCGAAGCCGATCAATACCAGATTCGCATCGAGATCGTACAATCGTTGGATAACCTCCAGCTGCCGCGCGTCGCCTCCGAGGAAAACAGCTTGAATTCCGGTAAGCACCAGGGTCCTGCCTCCTTTCAGATGTAACGCGAATGATACGATATCGTATGCCATCCGCCCAGAATGGGTGACAAACGCCCAGGTCATTCAACCTGTCAAGCTATCCATAATCGCTTTATGTATGAAAAAAGACAAGCGAATACGATCAACTAATCGTACCCGCTTGCCCTTCTATTTAAAGACTGCATGTTTATCTGCCCGTGCTGCCGAAGCCGCCTGCACCGCGAACGGTCGCATCCAGCTGCTCCACTTCTACAAGTGCAGTCGGCGCTACAACCGCAAAAACCATCTGTGCAATTCGCTCCCCCCGGTTAATAACGAACGGCTCCTGTCCGTGATTGACGAGCAGCACCTTCACCTCGCCGCGGTAATCGGAGTCGATTGTTCCTGGGGCGTTCAGCGTCGTCACCCCATATTTGTAGGCGAGTCCACTGCGAGGACGAATTTGTGCTTCAAGCTCTGGCGGCATAGCCAGCGCAAAACCCGCAGGAACCAAATATCGCTCGCCGGGAGCTAACGTGATCGGTTCATCTATAGCGGCCGTAACATCATAACCGGCAGCCTGCGTTGTCATCTTGGCCGGAAGCGGCAACCCTTCGCCGTTCGGCAATCGCTGAATGTCAATGCGGTACAAATCGATCCCTCCTGAACGTAGAAACTATTTTGTCAGAACCGCCGACCATGGCAAGGGCGAACGGCTGTCTGAACAAATTCGACGTCAGGCTGGAAATATCCTCCGCGCTTACAGAATCGATTCGTGCGATCATCTCGTCGAGTGAATAATGCTTGCCATGCATCAGCTCATTTTTACCGTTGCGGTTCATTCGGCTTGAGGAGCTCTCAAGGCCGAGAATCATGTTGCCCTTCAGCTGCTCCTTGCCCTTGTGCAGCTCGTGCTCGTTCAGTCCGTTCGCAATGACATCCTCCAGAACGACCATCATGAGCTCCAGCACTTCTTCCGTCTGCTTGGGAGCTGTGCCGGTATAGAGTGTAAACAGCCCGGAATCGGCGTGAGCGGTATGATAGGAATATACCGAATACGCAAGTCCGCGTTTTTCGCGAATTTCCTGGAACAAACGGGAGCTCATCCCGCCGCCGATCGCATTGTTCATGAGGATCATCGCATACAGGCGCGGGTCGTGCAGGGAGCATCCCGGCAACGCCAGACAAATGTGATTTTGTTCGGTCTTCTTCTGGTGAAATTGCAGCGTGGGCTGGAAAACAGGTAGCGCAAGCGCCGGCTCCGACTGCGAATTCGCGAACGTGCCGAAATGCTGTTCAAGCAAATCGACTACCTGTTCCGTTACGTTTCCGGCAATTGAGATGACAACGTTCCCCAGATGATATCGATCGTTCAAAAATTGCTGCAGATGTTCTGAAGACATGGCATTCAGATTGCTTTCGGTGCCAAGTATGGAATAGGCAAGCGGATGAGAGCCGTAAGCGGCCTTGGCAATTAAGTCATGCACCATGTCGTCGGGCGTATCGTCGTACATCGCGATTTCTTCCAGAATGACGTTGCGTTCCTTGTCCAGTTCATTCTTGTCGAACGCAGAACGAAAAAACATATCTGCCAGAACGTCAACAGCAAGCGGCAGATGCTGATCAAGCACCTTCACGTAGTAGCAGGTATATTCCCTGGCGGTAAACGCGTTAACGCTGCCGCCAATGCCGTCGAATGTATCCGCGATCTCCGCCGCGCTGAAGCGGTCCGTTCCCTTGAATAGCATATGTTCTATAAAATGAGAAATCCCGCCGTTATGATCCTGTTCATTCCGTGAGCCGTTTTTGACCCAAATCCCGAAAGAGACGGAGCGAAGGGACGGAATCGGTTCTATCACGACGCGCAGACCGTTGCTTAATAGTTTTTTGATCAATGATCCGGTCCTCCTCTGCAGTTAGCCAACTAAATTACTATAGCAAACTTTAGAACTCTACTCAACCGGTAAAACGTAGCGAGAACCTCTTAATTCACCAGCTTCATCTCATAGCTTGGAAGATGGACACGCGCGGGTGAGAGCAGCTCCGAGACGGTGCCGATTGAGAGTCCTTTGCTCTTGATCGCATGAATCATCTCCTCGAGTGCTGCGCTGGAAGATGCCGTTGGATGCATAAGAATCATCGCTCCTGGCTCAAGCCTTGAGGTGATACGTCTCACGATCCAGGCAGGCTCCGGCTTTCGCCAGTCCACGGTGTCAATGGTCCATAATACGGTGCGAAGCCCGAGCTCCTTGGCAATGACTACCGTTTCCGTGTCGAAATCACCGGAGGGCGGTGCAAATAGCTTATTCTGAATGCCGAGCGATTCACGAAGAAGACGTTCCGTCTTCTCGATTTCGGAGACGGCTGCAGAACGCCCGAGCTGACTCATATTTTTGTGCGAGTACGCATGATTGGACAGCTCATGGCCCTTGGCGCCGATCTGCTTAGCAGTGTCCACGTGCTTGCTGAGCCAGGAACCGTCAAAGAAGAAGGTCGCGTGAACGTTCTCTTTCTCCAACGTTTGCAGGATGGACGGCAAGTGCTCGTCTCCCCATGCGACGTTGATCATAAATGAAACCATCGGCTTGCGGGGATTCCCTTTGTAGATCGGGTTTGGAGGCAGGTGGTCGAGCGTAATGGTAGGTGGTACTTCTTCAAAAACGAATGAAACAACACCGTTTTTTGACGACTTGGCCAGCTGCATCGTTTTTTCTTTGTCAACTCGCACTCCATTATAACCCGGGATTGCCTTCCATACAGAATCTACGCGTGCGTTGATCGGCTGCTCCTCCAGCTTGGCTGCTTCGACCGCAATTCGTTCATACAGCTTTTGATCTGCTTCTGACAGGCTGATGTTTGTAGACGCCGCTGAAACCCCGGCCCCCTTCACCGTGGCAATGTACTGATGTACACTGTCTACTTGGCCAATCGCCGCATATGTCGCAAGCGTCGCCGTACCCGTCAACACCCATTTTTTCCAACTCATCGTTCACCCTCCTCGTCTTGCCGGACAACCTTACGTTGTATTCATCCTATGACAAGTGAGTGCAACATATGCAGAAGCAAAAAAGAGTCAGATTTGCATCTGGCTCTTTCCATCTTCCTTGCAGGTTATGATTAAGCTTGAGGTGCAGTTTCTGGCTTTGGCAGAGTCGCCTTGCGGGACAGGTTGATTCTGCCCTGCTGGTCAATTTCGGTTACCTTCACCATGATGGAGTCACCCAGCGCTACGACGTCCTCCACCTTCGCTACGCGATCATGCGACAGCTGTGAAATATGGACCAAGCCTTCTTTGCCGGGCAGAAACTCGACGAATGCGCCGAATTTTTCGACCCGTTTGACAGTTCCCATGTAGGTTTCGCCCACTACAACCTCGCGCACGATCCCTTCGATAATTTGCTGGGCGCGCTTATTTGCATCTTCGCTTGGGGATGCGATAAAGATGCGGCCGTCCTGCTCAATATCGATTTTGACGCCTGTTTCTTCAATAATCTTGTTAATGATTTTGCCGCCTGCGCCGATTACATCGCGGATCTTGTCCGGATTGATGCGCATAACGGTAATCTTCGGCGCGTATTGGGACAGGCTCTTGCGCGGCTCGTTCATGACGTCCATCATTTTGCCGAGGATGAACATACGCCCTTCCTTGGCTTGCGCCAGCGCCTGGTTCAGAATGCTGCGATCGATGCCGTCGATCTTGATATCCATCTGGATAGCCGTAACACCTTGGGCAGTTCCCGCGACCTTGAAGTCCATATCGCCAAGATGATCCTCCATCCCTTGAATATCAGACAGGATGGAGAAGTGCTCGCCGTCCTTGATCAGACCCATTGCGATCCCGGCAACCGGAGCCTTGATCGGTACGCCCGCATCCATCAGAGCCAGCGTCCCTGCGCAGATGCTTGCCTGCGACGTAGAGCCGTTCGATTCGAGTACTTCCGATACGACGCGGATTGTATACGGGAATTCAGTCTCCGACGGGAGCACCTTCGCCAGCGCACGCTCGCCAAGAGCTCCGTGACCGATCTCGCGGCGTCCTGGCGGACGAAGCGGTCTCGCTTCTCCGACCGAGAACGGCGGGAAGTTGTAATGATGCATAAAACGCTTGCGGTCCTCCAGGTCGATTCCGTCCAGAATCTGTTCGTCGCCGATTGCTCCAAGCGTACAAATACTGAGCGCCTGCGTCTGGCCGCGCGTAAACAGGCCGGAGCCATGAGTACGCGGCAGCAGCGACACATCGCACTCGATCGGACGAATTTCGTCCAGCGAGCGTCCGTCCGGACGGACCTTGTCGACTGTAATGAGGCGTCGAACCTCTTCCTTCACGATGTCGTACAGAGTCTCTTTGACATCGCCCATCTTGCCTGGCTTGTCCGCATATACGTCGGCGAAGTGCTCTTCCGCTTCCTTGTTGATCGCGGCAATCGCATCGGCTCGCGCCTGCTTCTCCGGAATACGGACTGCTTCGACGAGACGTGCTGAAGCGAAGCTGCGCACAGCTTCATTCACTTCCGCGTCAACCATATGCAGCTTGACTTCCATCTTCGGCTTGCCCGACTTCTGTGTCAGCTCTTCAATCGAAGCGACGATTCGCTTGATTTCGTCGTGGCCGAACATGATCGCTTCCAGCATAACATCCTCTGGCACCTCGTCGGCTTCCGCTTCCACCATCATGATAGCGTCTTTGGTACCGGCAACAACCAGATAAATATCGCTGATCTTCTCTTGCTCAACCGTCGGGTTAATGATGAATTGACCGTCGATCCGGCCTACAATAACACCTGCTACCGGCCCGTTAAACGGCACATCGGAGATCGACAGGGCTGCCGATACGCCGATCATAGCCGCCATCTCCGGCGAGCAGTCCTGATCGACGCTCATGACAAGCGCAACGATCTGGATGTCATTACGGAAGCCTTCCGGGAAAAGCGGACGAATCGGGCGATCCGTCAATCGGCTTGCAAGTATCGCTTTCTCGCTTGGACGACCTTCGCGTTTAATAAAGCCGCCTGGAATTTTCCCTACTGCATATAGCCGTTCCTCATAATTAACGGTCAGCGGAAAAAAATCAAGATCCTTCGGCTCCGAAGACGCCGTGACGGTACAAAGTACGGAAGTATCTCCGTATCTGGCCATGACAGCCGCATTGGCTTGCTTGGCCAGCCTGCCTGTTTCCAGAACGAACGGTCTGCCCGCTACGTCCAACTGCACGCGGTGTTGTTCCATGTGATTCCTCCCTAAATTTTGGCATGCCCTTCTGTTCAATTCTGCATAGCCATTAGTATTTCCTTCTTGAATCCAAACATTTCATCGGTTATGTACAGAAAAAGCAACCCGTGAGCCGATAATTCGACCCAAACAGGTTGCTTTCGCGCTCTTGAATTAGCGGCGAAGGCCAAGGCGTTCAATCAGCGAACTGTAACGCTGAACGTCTTTGTTCTTCAGGTAGCTAAGCAATTTGCGGCGCTGACCGACCATCTTGAGCAAACCGCGGCGGGAATGATGATCCTTCTTATGCGCCCGCAGGTGGTTCGTCAAGCTCGTGATGTTCTCGGTCAGGATAGCGATCTGAACCTCTGGAGATCCTGTGTCGCTCTCGTGCGTCTTGTAATCCTGAATCAACTGATTCTTGCGATCTTGCGTAATTGCCATCCCAACTCACCTCCTTCTCGTTATAATCGCCGTCAGCCCAGAAGTCGTCGGAGTGAACGAGTATCCAAGCAGCGGTTCTAAACGCTGTGCACATCCGTTTCTTACACAGCAAATCGAATTATATCATAGCAGCTTTGATAAGTAAACCTTGGCTTCCTCGGCATCCTGATGAATGCGGCGGATCAGCTCTTGCACGGATGGAAACCGTTGTTCCTCGCGAATGTACAGCATCGGCTCCACCTTCAGCCTACTGCCGTAGAGATCGCCGCGGAAGTCAAACAGATGAATCTCGATCGACTTCTGCTCCTCCGTTTGATGGAAGGTTGGCTTGACGCCAATGTTCATGACGCCTCGATAAACGGCGCCGGCATGGTGAACCAACACGGCGTATACGCCTTGTCTCGGCAGGAAGTAGCAATCGTCAAGCTGAATGTTCGCTGTCGGAAAGCCGATCGTTCGCCCCCGCCCTTCCCCATGCACAACCTCGCCGGTGAACGCATAGGGTCGTCCGAGCAGCCGGGACGCTGTTCCCGGATCCCCCGCCGAGAGCGATTCACGAATTCGAGTGGAGCTGACGCGGTCCCCGTCAAGCTCGAAGGGCGATGCAATCCCGACCTCGTAACGGCCTCCGCTGAATTGCAGCAAATCTTCGGGAGTGCCTGCCCCTCGATGTCCGAACGTGAAATTGAAGCCGATGGAAACCGCTGCCACTTGTAGAGGAATCAGCATTTGCTCTACAAACTGTGCGGGAGGCAGCGCCGCCAGTTCGTGATTGAACGAAACGACGTATGCCTGCTTAAGGCCCAGCTCGCGCATAAGCTCCAGCTTGATGGCAAGCGGTGTGAGCCAGTTCGCGTATTGACCCCGGCCCAGCACTTCCCTGGGATGCGGGTGGAATGTCATGACAGCGGGAGTCACCCCGAGACGCTCGGCAGTCTGAACGGCATGGAGGAGCACCTCCCGATGACCGAGGTGAACACCGTCAAAGTCGCCGATAGCCAGCGCAGCAGGCATTGCTTCAGCCTGTTGCCCGCTCTCCAGAGGATATTGCAAATACGTTGCTTTCATAGCCTCAATCACCTTCTTCTAGGAGAACACCTTCTCGGGTCGCAGCAGCTTGTCCCGACTCGAATAGAGGAACAGTCCGAGAAAGGTGCGATCCGGCCCATACAGCCGGCATATCGAATTATCCGAAAGGGAAAGCTCCTTGCCCGCAGCCGGAATGGGCTTGCCCTGCAATGCGCCCGTCGCTTCCTGGGGAGATACGGTCAAGGCAGGCATATGCGCAAGCGCTTCGTCCGCCGGCAGCAGGCGTGATGCCAGACGATTTTCCGACGCTAGCTGCTCCGCATCGGACAGCGTGATACAGTTGACTTCCGTATAAGGTCCAGTAGCGGTGCGTACGAGCTGCTTCATGACAGCCGGTACATGCAGCCGAGTGCCGATATCGACGCACAAGGTTCGAATATATGTGCCCTTGGAGCAGTCGACCTCAAACCGGCATTCGGGATAGTCCTGCTCCAGATTGCTATCCAGCAGACGGATGGAATAAATCGTTACCGTCCGAGCTTTTCTTTCAATTTCCAGACCTTGTCGTGCCAGGTCGTATAGCCGCTGTCCGTTCACCTTGACCGCGGAATACATCGGCGGCAGCTGCTCGATTGGACCGTGGAAGGAGGAAAGCGCCTGTCTGATCTGAAGTTCCGAGAGACGTGCCCCCGGCTCATCTTGCAGTAGCTCGCCAGTCACGTCCTGCGTATCCGTCGATTGTCCGAACCGGATAATCGCCTCGTAGGACTTGGGCATTTCTTGTATGTATTCGACCAAGCGTGTTGCTCTGCCAACACAGATCGGCAGAACACCGGTAACTGCCGGATCCAGCGTCCCGGTATGTCCGACCCGCTTGATTCCCAGCAGCCGCCTTATCCTCGCAACTACATCATGGCTGGTCATTCCCGCAGGCTTCCAGATCGGAAGTACGCCCTGCACTTCCATGGTTGTCGTCATAGCTGCTCCTTCGTTCGTTCGATGACCGTTCGTACCGCTTCTGCCATAGGCAGCGAAAGTGTAACGCCAGCCGCCCGTTTATGACCGCCACCGCCGAGCTCCGCAGCAATAGCCGAAACATCAACCGAGCCGTCTGAACGTAACGATGCCTTCACTCCGCCCTTATCCGACTCCTTAAACAGCATGCCTACACGAACCCCTTCGATGTTGCGCGGGTAATTCACAAGGCCGTCCAGATCGTCGGAATTGGCTCCGCACGACTTCAGATCATCCAGCGTAACGGTGAGCCACGAGATGCGATTGTCCGAATCGAACGAAAGCGTTGCAAGCGCTCGCTTCAGCAGCGTAACCTGTGCGATTGTTAGACGTTCGAGCAGTCGTTCCGCAAGCTCATAGCCCGGTACACCCGTTTCAAGCAGCCTTCCTGCAATACGCATTACTTTCTCTGTCGTATTGGCGTAACGAAAGCCGCCGGTATCGGTTAGCAGACCTGCGTACAAGCAGCGGTTCGCCGCCTCGTTTAGCTTCAGCCCCAATGCATCCGCAAGATCGTATAGCACCTCCGCGGTAGCAGCCGCGTCTTCCTTCACAAGCAGGCACGTTCCGAACCGGGTATTTGTCGCATGATGATCGATATTGAGTAATGGCACGTCCGGCGCGAGCCCTGAGCCTACCTCTCCCAGACGGCTAAAGTCAGCGCAATCGACCGATATCACCGCCTCATAACCGATCTTCTCCAGATCGACAGCCTTATGAATCGGCAATCCTCCCGACAGAAAGGCGAACTTCTCGGGAAGTTCGCTTTCATTGATGAGCGTAAATCGCTTGCCGAGCTGCTGCAGCATATGACCTGCCGCAAAGGTGGAGCCAGCGGCGTCGCCATCCGGCTGAACATGCGACACGACGAGAAATTGGTCGTAGGAGCGGATGAAGGCAGCTGCTTCCTGCAGCTGCTTTCGATACTCGCTCGTCCCGGGTTCCGTAACGGCACTCACAGCTCCGCCGCTCCGTTGTTAATCTTTTCCAGAAGCGCCTCGATCTTCGAACCGTAGTCAATGGAGCTGTCAAATTTGAACAGCAGCTCCGGGGTGTGGCGCAGTCTCATTCTGCGCCCCAGGTCGGAGCGAATAAACCCCTTCGCGCTCGCAAGACTTCTCAGTGTCGCTTCCCGCTGTTCCTCGCTTCCGAGCACGCTCAAATAAATTTTCGCTTGGGACAAGTCGCTTGTGACATCTACTCCCGTAATGGTCACGAATCCGATCCGCGGATCGCTCAATTCATTCTGAATGATCTGCGTCATTTCTTTCTTGATTTGCTCGCCTACGCGGCCAACCCGAAAGTTCGGCATTCCTTCCTCACCTCTCTACGGTTTCCATAATAAACGCCTCGATGATGTCTCCTTCTTTGACATCGTTGAACCGCTCCAAGGAGACACCGCACTCGAAGCCTTGCGTAACCTCGCGCGCATCGTCCTTGAATCGCTTCAAGCCCTCGATCTTTCCTTCGTGAACGACTACGCCGGCGCGGATGACACGGGCTTCGGCATTTCGCTGCATCTTGCCGTTCAAGACCATACAGCCGGCAATTGCACCCACCTTGGTGATTTTGAAAACATTGCGGACTTCCGCTTTGCCGATAATCGTTTCCTTGTACACCGGATCAAGCATACCCTTCATCGCCTGCTCAATCTCTTCAATCACGTTGTAGATGACGCGGTGCAAGCGGATATCGACCTTTTCCTGTTCCGCTGTCGCAGCGCCTTGCGCGTCAGGACGAACGTTAAAGCCGATAATAATCGCACCCGAGGCAGCAGCCAAAATAATGTCGGACTCCGTTATAGCGCCAGCGCCGCTGTGAATAATTTTGACGCGAACGCCCTCGACCTCGATCTTCTCGAGCGAGCCGCGCAGCGCTTCGACGGAGCCTTGAACATCGGCTTTGATGATGACGTTAAGCTCCTTCATCTCGCCTTCCTTGATCTTGCTGAACAGATCGTTCAGCGTGACGCGGGCGTTAGCGCCAAGCTCGGATTGACGCTTCGTGATCGCCCGTTTCTCCGCGATCTCGCGTGCTTTGCGCTCGTCCTCGAAGACGATGAACGGATCGCCGGCCTGCGGCACCTCCGTCAAACCCGTCAGCTCGATCGGTGTCGAAGGCCCCGCTTCCTTGATGCGGCGGCCCTTATCGTTTACCATGGCACGAACGCGGCCAAAACATACGCCGGCTACAAAGGCGTCGCCGATTTTCAATGTACCGTTCTGGATCAAGACACGAGCCACCGGACCGCGAGCTTTGTCCAGCTCGGCCTCGATAACCGTTCCGCGCGCGCGCTTGTTCGGATTTGCCTTGTGGCCTTCCACTTCCGCAACGAGTAGTATCATCTCGAGCAACGATTCCAAATTCAGACGCTGCTTCGCGGAAACATTGACAAAGATCGTATCCCCGCCCCACTCTTCCGGCACGAGTCCGTATTCGGTAAGCTCTTGCTTGATACGGTCAGGATTGGAGTCAGGCTTGTCGATTTTGTTCACGGCAACGATAATCGGCACATTGGCCGCCTTCGCATGGGACACCGCTTCTACCGTTTGCGGCATGACGCCGTCGTCGGCAGCGACAACCAGAATGGTAATATCGGTGACTTGCGCGCCGCGAGCACGCATAGTCGTGAACGCTTCGTGGCCCGGCGTATCCAGGAACGTAATTTTCTTGTTATTGATCTCAACCTGGTACGCTCCGATATGCTGGGTAATGCCGCCTGCTTCTCCCTCGACCACACTCGTCGAACGGATCGCATCAAGCAGAGTCGTTTTGCCGTGGTCGACGTGACCCATAATGGTCACAACGGGAGGACGCTCGAACAGATCGGCTTCCTCATCCGATTCCTCGACCTCTTCAAAATTGACCTCGTCAACCTTGATCTTGATTTCCACTTCAACGCCGTAGTCTGCCGCCATCAATTGAACGGATTCAATATCGAGCTCCTGATTGATCGTCGCCATAATGCCCATAAACAGAAGCTTCTTGATGACTTCCGGAGCATCTTTATGAAGCGCCTTGGCAAGCTCGCCAACAGTCATCGGACCGCGAACGATGATCTTCTTCGGCGTATTGTCGATTTTCTCCTTGCGCTCTGGCTGACCGCCTTTGCCTCTGCCTTTTCCTTTGCCCGATTTACCGCCGCGTGCAAACTCTTCAAATTTCTTCGGCGGCCCGGATTTTTTGCCGCGGCCGTCGCGATCGACGTCCGGACGGTTGCCACGACGGTCGTCGCGCTTGCGCTCCTCGCGCTGCGGGGTAACCGGTGGAGCCGGAATAGCTGTTTTGGCAGCGGGTCC
>JBEPYM010000093.1:0-13233 GCA_041641375.1 Paenibacillus sp. | reverse complement strand
ATAAGCCCAACCGTTCCGCCAATTGCAAGTCCGGCGAACGGCTTGACGGCTTTTCCGTGTACCGCCGACCCAAAAATCACCATCATCAGTACAAAGGTTAAAATAAATTCGAGGACAAAGGATTGGAAAGTCGAGCCCCGCGGTAACGTTGCACCTAAATTCGCTGTATTGCCAAACAACATCAGCAAGGTCCCGCTTGCCGCGAGCGCTGCCACGAGCTGAGTAATGATGTACCAAGCCGCTTCGCGGCCGGCAATATCACCTCGCAGCATAAACCCGACCGTGACTGCCGGATTAAAATGAGCGCCGGACACGTGGCCGAAGGTGTAGATTAAAGCCATTACCACCAGTCCGAAGGTGATCGCAACTCCAAGATGTGAAATGGCGCCGGTCAATTGGTCGATGACTACCGCTCCCGGCCCTGCAAATACGAGAAAATACGTACCGATAAATTCCGCTGTCAGTTTCTTGCGTAGCATTCCGTTTACTCCTTAGTCGCAGCATAAAGCCGTATTGAAGGCGGCCGAGTCAAGTCTTGTCTTCTGACTTGGGGCATGGCGGATTACATCCTGAACGAGGGGGCTGTCATCAATGGAAAGCGAATAATACACCCATTGCCCTCGCTTGTCTTCCTTAACCAATCCGCCGCTTTTCAGCTTGCGCATGTGCTGGCTCATATTCGGCTGACTTGTCTGAAGCAGCTCGGCAAGCTCGCATACGCACAGCTCTTTCTCCCGCAGCAGCGCCAAGATCGTAACTCTCGTTCGATCTCCCAGCAGCTTGCAGATCTCCGCAATATGCTCCAATTCCATATGTGGATTATTCAACCGTTACACTCCCTTGAATCGGAAGCCCTAGCTCCAGCAGCAGCTCAAGTACCTTCTTGTGGATCTGGTCTCGCGCAACCCGCACATCTTGAAGCGTTGTTTCATCGCCCTGCAGCGGATCGGGAATGTTCCATTCTACATTCTGGATACCGAACGGAACGACCGGACAACGTTCTTTCAGCTGCTCGCATAATTTCACAACAATATTGGATGATAAGAAAAACCGCATATCCAGCTGTTTGGATTCTCGATCCGAAATATCGATTCCAACCTCTCGCATAACCTCAATCGTCATCGGATGAATCGGGGTAGCGTCAAGTCCAGCGCTTTCAACGACGACCGCTTCACCGCCATAGTGTTTGGCGAATGCTTCGGCGATCTGACTGCGGCAGCGATTCTGGATACAAAGGAAATAGATGCGAACAGGCCGTTTGAACATCTTGAGCAGCCTCCTTTCATATATATATGATTATATAATTATGTACTTATATTTGAATAGTAAAGATTTTGTAAATTAATAAAACCGCTCGATTCTGAGTGGCTTCACCCTTTATTTCGCTTGCGGTTCTGTCGTCAGCTGGAACGTAATACCGAATTGATCAACGACAACGGCGTAGGCTGGACTCCAGAACGTCTCCTGCAAAGGCATCTGGACTTGTCCGCATTTCTGAAGCGCTTCAAAAATCCTCTTGGTGGTAGCCGCTTCACTCGATACGATGTCAAAATCGCATAGCTTGACAACTTAACGGAAAATTGATATCTTTAATTTAAGATATTTAATTCAAAGATATATACGAGGAGGAATTCACATGACAATTGCAGCTTTACGCGGCGTACAAGGCGTCTATCACGGCGCGCCGTTCCACATGGTAGGCGACGGATTTCGTGTATCCAACTATTTTCCATCCGGGACTAACCTCGGGCAGCGCTTCAGTCCATTCCTGTTAATGGATTACAACGCTCCTTATGAGTTTCCGCCAAGCGAGCATACTCGCGGCGTAGGCGCACATCCCCACCGCGGCTTCGAGACGGTCACTCTCGCCTATCAAGGATATGTGGAGCACCATGATAACTTTGGAAATCACGGAATTATCGGTCCAGGAGACGTACAATGGATGACTGCGGGTTCGGGGCTTCTTCACAAGGAATATCACGAGAAGGAGTTCTCCAGAAGAGGCGGACTGTTCCAGATGATTCAGCTGTGGGTGAATTTACCGCGCGCTCACAAGATGACCGCCCCGAAATATCAGGAGCTGCTGGATACAAATATGGGACGGCTCGAGCTTCCCGATCAAGGCGGCACCGTGCGTGTTATTGCAGGCGAATATAACGGTGTAAAGGGTCCTGCTCATACCTTTACTCCTATTCATCTATTCGATATCGCATTCAAGGCGAACGGAGTGGCACGATTCGAGCTGCCGTCACACTTCAATACGGGCATTCTCGTATTGAACGGTTCAGCAACGGTGAATGAAGCGCAGACGGTTCAGACGGGTGATTTTGTCTTGATGGACAACGTGCCGGGCACAATTACGCTGCAAGGTCATTCCGACGATACCCTAGTCGTAGTACTTAGCGGGGAGCCGATCCAGGAGCCGATCTATCAGCATGGACCGTTCGTCATGAACAGCAAACAGGAAATCATCGAAGCCTTCGAGGACTATCAATCGGGCAAGATGGGTCCCGTCGATTTCTGAGCAAGCGCCAGGCCGATCATCCAGATCGGCTTGGCTTTCTTCGTATTCATCGATTAAAACCGTCGATTTGCGCATAAAATTCGGACAGAAATTGATAAAATAACTGCTCTGTCGGCAGCAGCTTGCGCTGGGTCGGACATATAACCCCGATCGTACGCGTAACGCCTGGATCCACCAGCGGGATTTTCACCGTCGATTGCGGAATGTTGTCCACCAGCGTAACCTCAGGCATCAGCGCTACCCCAAGTCCTGCCGACACAAGACCCTTCAGCGCATCGATATCGTCGCCCTCAAACGCAATGTGCGGAGAGAAGCCAAGCTCGCTGCATGCGTGCAGCATAATTTTGCGAAAAATAGTGCCCTCCGGCAAGGTGACGAACGAATCGTCCTTCAGCTCTCGCAGCTGAATGGCGGATCGATCCGCCAGCCGATGCTGGATCGGCAGCAGCACGACGATATTTTCGGTAAACAATATTTTTTTCTTGATTTTCTTCTCTTCCTTAGGCACCGGCGCAATCATCGCCAGATTAAACTCCCCGTTAATGACCCCCTCGATCAGATCATGATACAGCGCCTGCTTCATCTGAAACTTGGCTTCCGGATATCGTTTGCGGAACGCATAAATCGCGGTAGGCAGGACGTGAGCCGCCAAGCTGATCGGAAACGCAATTCTCACCGTTCCTTTCTCCGGCTCCAAATATTCCTTCACCTCCTGCTCCGCCTCGTGAATCAGGTTCATCGCCTGTGTTACCCGGTCCAGGAAAATCCTCCCGATCGGTGTCAGGCGTACACTCCGGCCTTCCCGTATAAACAAATCAACGCCCAATTCATTCTCCAAATTCAGAATTTGCCTGCTGACGGACGACTGCGCGACATGAAGGACATTGGCGGCTTCCGTCACATGCTCCCTTTTTGCCACTTCCATAAAATATTGCATTTGTCTAATTTCCACAGGCCCACCCCTTGCTTATGCGTCAAAAGCATCAATCTCATGTGAAATGAATATTGAAGCGATGAATACTTCAATTATAGAATGTAGCTAACCTGAAGGAAAGAGAACTTTTGAGGAGTGTATGTGGAATGAGCGCACTGCAAGTCATCGAACAACCGGGTACCCTTCAAGCGCAGCAATATGTGGATAACGTATTTGAAACCGTGATCAAGCGCAATCCGAACGAGCATGAGTTTCATCAGGCAGTCAAAGAGGTATTCCATTCCCTAATTCCCGTATTCGCCAAAAATCCGAAGTATATCAAGCATTCGATTCTGGAGCGGCTGGTTGAGCCTGATCGAATCGTCTCCTTCCGCGTACCTTGGATCGACGACCAAGGTACTGTTCGGGTAAATCGAGGCTTCCGCGTTCAATTCAACAATGCCATCGGACCGTACAAGGGTGGCCTTCGCTTCCATCCGTCGGTTAACGCCAGCATCATCAAATTTCTGGGCTTCGAGCAAATCTTCAAAAACTCTCTGACTGGTCAGCCGATCGGCGGCGGCAAGGGCGGCTCCGACTTCGATCCAAAAGGGAAATCCGATCTCGAGATTATGCGCTTCTGCCAAAGCTTTATGGCGGAGCTCGGCAATTATATCGGCCCGGATACAGATGTGCCTGCCGGCGATATCGGGGTTGGCGCGAAGGAAATTGGCTACATGTTCGGGCAATACAAGAAGATGGTCGGCGCCTATGAAGCAGGCGTTCTAACCGGTAAAGGCATTGGGTATGGAGGAAGTCTCGGGCGCAAGGAAGCTACTGGATACGGCGCCGTTTATTTCGTAGAGCAGATGATGAAGAGCAAGGACCTTGGCTTCCAGGGCAGCACCGTCGTCGTATCCGGGTCGGGCAACGTCTCCATATACGCAATGGAAAAAGCGATGCAGCTAGGCGCAAAGGTTGTCGCGTGCAGTGATTCAAGCGGCTATATTTATCATCGCGCAGGCATCAATCTGGATACGATTAAGCGGTTGAAGGAAGTAGAGAATAAACGATGCAAGGATTATGTGCTTGAGCATCCCGATGCGGTCTATACCGATGGGTGCACCGGAATCTGGTCCATTCCTTGCGACATCGCGCTGCCGTGCGCAACTCAGAACGAAATTGACAAGGCATCTGCGGAGCTGTTGGTCAAGAACGGTGTGAAGGCGGTTGGTGAAGGCGCGAACATGCCATCGACGCTGGAAGCCATCGACGTGTTCCTGCAGCATCAAGTGTTGTTTGCCCCGGCCAAAGCGGCGAATGCGGGCGGCGTATCCGTCTCCGCATTGGAGATGGCGCAGAACAGCGCCAGAATGTCCTGGACGATGGAAGAGGTCGATGCGAAGCTGCAGCAAATTATGAGCAATATTTACCGGGAGAGCATGAAGGCTTCTGAAGAATACGGCGTTCCCGGTAACCTCGTCATCGGCGCCAACATCGCCGGTTTCGTACGGGTAGCCGATGCCATGATCGCGCAGGGCGTAATCTAACGGAAATTTGAAGATAGCACGCTATGACCGCCTCGCAAGAGGAGATCGCAGCGTGCTTTTTTTTTGCTCATGACTGGATTGCAGTACGATTCCGCCCTCCCTCCTCATACAGATAAGAGTACCGAAAGGTGATCATGAGGAGATGAGCGGTGATGACCGAGTTATGTTTCCAATCCGCAAGTGAGCTGTCGCAGTCGATCCGGACCAAACGTGTGTCCCCGGTCGAACTGACTCGGGCGCTACTGGATCGAATCGCAGGGCTGAACCCGGTGGTGAATGCTTATCTCACCTTGCTGCCTGACGCTGCCCTGCAGCAGGCGGCACAAGCGGAGTCAGAAATCATGAAGGACCTTTATCGCGGACCGCTGCATGGAATTCCAATCGGAGTGAAGGACAACTATCTGACAAGAGGCGTACGAACAACCGGCGGGTCCAGGGTGTACGCCAGCTATATTCCCGACAAGGATGCCGATGCGGTCGATCACTTGCGGCAAGCGGGAGCGATTATGCTCGGCAAGCTGAATATGCATGAGCTGGGCGGAGGTTTGACCAACACGAACCTCTTCTATGGCCATGCTCGCAATCCATGGCATATCGGGTGCAGCCCCGGAGGATCAAGCGGCGGCAGCGGAGCGGCATTGGCGGGGGGATTGGCTGTTCTTGCGACCGGTACGGATACGTTCGGGTCGATCCGCGTCCCGGCATCCATGTGCGGGGTATACGGCTTAAAGCCGTCCTATGGACTCGTATCGACCAATGGCGTTATTCCGCTGGCGCCTTCGATGGACCATGCCGGTCCGATGGCGCGCTCCGCCCGCGATCTTGCCTTGATGCTGCATGCGATGAGCAGGAATTCGGCGAACAGCCGAAGCGGCAGTGTGCTTCCCGCAGCGAAGGTGCCAGATGGCATTCGCGGCTGCAGGATCGGCATCCCCACGACATTCCTGAGCGGGCTGGAGCCGGCTGTGGAGCACGCATTCCAGCAAGCTGCAGCTATGCTGGAAACGATGGGCGCTTATGTTCAGCTCATCGATATCCCGGAATTCTCCGATGCATCAGCAGCCGCCTTTACGATTGTGACTGCCGAAGCTGCCGCGTCCAACCGGGAAATCTTGATCCGGATGCCGGAGGCGCTGGATGAGGATGTAAGAATCTTTATGCTGCAAGGGCTATACATCTCCCCACGTCTCTACGAGGAAGCGCAGCAAGCCCGAATGCGAATTTTCGAGGCATTCAAGCGCGTCATGCAATCGTTCGATCTGTTGGCAGGACCGAGCATTCCGATTACGGCACCTTTGTTTCGACCGGACTGGGTGAGGCAAAATCTGGAGATCGATCAGCGCTGCATGCCTTTCGTCGCCCCCGCCTCCTTGACCGGCTGCCCTTGCCTGTCCGTTCCGATCGGATGTTCTCCCGCCAATCTCCCCATCGGGATGCAGCTTCTGGGCCAATCCGGATCTGAGTCGATGCTGCTGCAAGCAGGTATTGCTTGGGAGGATGCAAAGAAACCGCGCTAATACACACCCGCGGTTTCTTCAGCTATGGCGTTCCTTCCTATAGTCGCCGGGTGTTACTCCATGCGACTTATGTAGCTTGCTGGCTCGCCGCCCACTCAGCCACCCTGCGGTAGCTTTCTTCCTCCGAAAGATCTTCGATTCGCGTCATGATCGACCATCTGATTCCGAACGGATCGAGAATGCTGCAATACCGATCTCCCGATACGAAGCTGCTGGGCTGCTCTCTGATCGTCGCACCGCTAGCGACGGCCAAGGCGCATGTTTCATCTACATTAGGCACGTAAATGCCTAACGAATAGCATGCATTTCCGTCTCCTGGCGGCAGTACAATCCGGTATGCGGGGTTGGCGGCGCCAAGCTGCAAATACCCATTGCCAAAAGCGATATCGGCATGAACGATCATTCGGCTGTCTCCCTCTCCAAACTCCGTCACACTTTTCGCTTTAGCACCAAACACATTTTCATAAAAAGCGATTGCATTGGCGGGATCGCTGACGACGATAAACGGCGTAAGCGCCGTATAGCCGTGAGGCGTCCCCCTCGTCGTATATTTCCCGGTTACACCCTCAACTTGTTGTTGGTCAGACATGCTCATTCCTCCATTTCCTATGGTGAGACGAACCGGCTTGTACCGGCAAGCTCCGCTTCTCAAAACCAGCTAACGTTTGCTATTCTTAATGATAGAAGCTTAGAAAATCATTGTATTGTAATAAAACGACAACGTCGATAGGAGAGGCTATGTGATGAGGGAATCCGATCATGCGTCTACGCGAGGGATTGTACACGCTGCTGCCGGACTGGACAAGTTTAGCTTGAACCGCTTTGAGGCTGGTCCCGAGCTACAACCGTTCGTCGAGCATTACTGGATCGTCCGCTATCGTCTGGATGCCAAGACACCATTTACGCAGAAGGTGCTGTCTTATCCGAACGTACATCTGGCTTTTGAGGAGGACGACGAGGGACGACGTGGCCTGCTGTACGGAATTCCTAGGCAGCCGTTCGTTCGTGTGCTGCGCGGTTCAGGCCGAGTGCTTGGCGTCAAGTTTCGGTCGGGGGGCTTTTACCCCTTCTGGCAAAAGGAAGTGTCTCAGTTGACCGGTCGAACGATAGCTGCCTCCGAATTGTTTGGTCCCAAAGCCGAAGAGTGGATGAACATGGTACTCGATGCGGACAGTGATGAAGAGATGGCACAACAGGCAGAAATGGCGTTAGCAGCAAGAGTACCTCATCGTGATGACAACGCAGAACGGACTGCTCGACTCGTAGAGGAAGTGAAAGATGACAGGCAAATCGTAACAGTCGAGCGACTGGCTGAACGTTCCGGAATTTCCGTCCGGCAGCTTCAGCGCATGTTCCGCAAATATGTCGGCGTCACACCAAAATGGGTCATCCAACGCTTCCGGCTCCAAGAGGCGGCGGAACGACTCGAGCGAGACGAGACGCTAGATTTGGCGGAGCTTGCCATCCAACTCGGTTATTTCGATCAAGCCCACTTCATCAAGGATTTCCGTAACGTTTTGGGACAGCCTCCGTCCGTATATCGAAGGTCGAGGGGCTGAGGCGATCACAACAACCAATCTAAAACGTAATCCAGATAAACGTTTCCCCGCTTGACTTGATAAATGAGCATGTGTCTTTTACAAAGGAACAGTTTGCGCTACTTATTGATCGGTAATGCCTGATCTGTAAGCGATGGGTTTCTTTCCGAAAACAACTCCAGCGACCTAGCCGCTAGCTTGTATTCTTCAATGAAGGTGCGTGCTGCCTCTTCACTAACATTAGCGAGAAAGCGAGAGTGATCTGTCAGCATTTCAATTGCCTTAGATGAAACGATTCCTGTGTGATGATTATTTCCGTTTACCATTAACAACCTCGTTCATTACGTCTTCCATAGCAGATATCGTTTCATCGATCGAATATCCGTGTTTTCCGTGTAAGCGTTCCTCTTCAACAGCAACGAGATGCTCACGTAGCTTAAGCATTTGCTCACGCCGAGAAAATGCCTCAATATCCATAACAACTAAATCACCTTCACCATTTTTCGTCAAATAAACAGGTTCCCCCGATTCTTTGCATAAATGAGAGATTTCATTATAGTTGTTTCATATCGTGGCCGATGGTTTGATTTTCAATTTCACCACTCCGTAGTATAATTATACCCTTATAAGTATATACCATCAATGAACTCCGCAGCTTTATTTCAAATACCATCACATCTCAAAATGAAGGATGGACCCCAAGAGCTCATAGTGATAAATTTTTCCTGAAGTGCCGACAGGCACAGCCCGAAGCTTTCCCTTGTGTACCAACTCACGGCAGTGCTTGATGACCGTTTGCTTGTGAAGGTCCAAGTCGATTGACGCTTCTGCCGGGCGGACGATTCGGTGTTGACGAGCAGCATAACGGATCAACATTCGTTCTATTTTATGATAGGGTTCCAGAACAGGCTTGCCGGAGTTAAAGTACGGCGCTAACATATTACGCAAAATCGACTGAATGAACGTTGGATTTTCTTTCAACTCGTCGAGCGAGATCGAGATCATGTGACATTGTTGTGACTGCAGGAACAATCCCCGATTCAAATCCATCCGGTATTTGGTGCGGTCTTTGCCGTGTGAGCCATAGTCCATTATCTCAATTACAAATCGAAGCGCTCCCAAGATCCACATAAAATCCACAAAATAGGATCTTCCTCGCCAATCCAGCACCTCGTACTCCGGATGCAGATGATCAAAATGACCGACCAGCGGCCACCATATTGTCTCTGCGAACAGTTGGTTTCCGTAGCCATGTCCCCGCTTCAAGGCGTCCTTACGCTCTCCGGTACGACGACTCAAATGCCAGTTGACCCACCGTTCATGCACAATTTGAAAGCTCATGATCTTCGCCTCCTTACAGAATAAAAAACGCCCCGACAATTCCTGCTCAAGCAGAAATGATCGGGGCGTGCTTCGCCAAAAAATTACTTTGTATGATTTGTCATACAAAATCGATGCTACATCCATCAGTTCAATATGATTTGTACGATTTATCGTACAAATCTCCCTGTCTAGCCATTCGAATCTTTAATTTTGTACGATGAATCATACAAAATAGGAAATCTCGCGGAATGAGGCCTTAATTTGTACGACAAATCACACAAAACTTACTTATGCATAATAAGTCCAACTCGGGTTGTATCAGGTATGGACTCTAGGGGGATCGAACCCCTGACCTCGTCGCTGCCAGCGACGCGCTCTCCCAGCTGAGCTAAGAGCCCGTATCAGTCGTGACAATTTCACATTATACACGAATGCCCCCCGACTGGCAAGCCGAAATTAATGGCTGCGGAAGGAAAGAGCCGGGTGCGGGTATCCCGCACAATAGCTGGCCAGACGCGTGACCTAGTCATGCGCCCGACCCCATCATCCGCTTGAATCCCGCACAATAGCCGGTCAGACGCGTGACCCTAGTCATGCGTCCGACCCCATTATGCGTCCGTCTCCCGACTCCCACCACCACACTACACTCGCTGCCGCGCCCGCATGCTTGTCGTGGCTCGCTTGCTCCCCCCTCTACCTCCCGCTAAAACAAGCCTAACCGATGCATAATCGTAACCATCCGATAAAAATCATAGCTGCCGCCTTCCGGTGTGTCGATTACACCTTTGGCGACCGCCGCATCTACAGCGGCACGCGCCCAATCCGGCACTTCCGCCGGGACACGAGCTTCGACCAATCCGCGAACTTGCTCCATCAAGGCTTCGTTACTCTGGCGCAAGGAAGCAATCTCACCGCGCAATTCCTGCAACACTCGCTCCACCTCCTGATCATATCCGTAAAGCAGCGACCCTGCTGCGATAGATCTAAGCTTGGACTCATAGGCAGGATCCGTCGCGTAGCCGCTTGTTCCGAGCGCACGAAACTGCTGATCGGCCGTCGCAGCAGAGATGACACCCGCATAACGCGGGTTTGCGGCAAAAAACAAATCCTGATCGCGGAAGCCGTCTTCTATGCTTGCATAAGCACGGAAGTTCGCCGACACGTTATCGACTCGCCGGTTATTGACGACCTCCCAGGTCAGACGATTCACGTAGCTGCCATCCCAATACCTATTCGGTTGACCGCTTCCGACCTTCAAGCCGACCAGATTGTTCCAGGCATTCAGTTGATTGCCTGTTTCCAGTATGGCTTGAGCGATGCGGACGGACGGAAAGATGGGAGAGCCCTCCAAGCGAAGCTTTACCGCGATTGGCGCAACGACTCGAATAAACTCATCACGCGTCACAATCCTGTCACCCCTGGGCCTATGTCATAGTTGCTCCCTTTATTCTATGGCAGAGGCGTAAAAGTGGTGACGGTGTGTCAAACCGGCGGCTTGCCGAGCAGGCTAGTGAGCTCTTTCATAAACATGTCGATATCTTTAAATTGCCGATATACGGAGGCAAACCGCACATAGGCGACTTCATCGACCGGATATAGCTCCTTCATGACCAGCTCGCCGATTTCAAAGCTCTCGACCTCGGCATGGGCCGTGTTTCGCAGCGCCTGCTCGACATTCGAGACAATAACCTCAAGCTGCTCTACCGACACCGGGCGCTTCTCACAAGCACGGATCAAGCCGCGCAGCATCTTGTCGCGGTTGAATTCCTCCCGCTTCCCATCCTTCTTGATAACGATGAGCGGCGTCTCCTCAATCATCTCAAATGTCGTAAACCTCCGGGCGCACTTGTCGCATTCTCTCCTGCGGCGGATCGACTTATTCTCGTTCGCCGACCTCGAGTCAAGCACCTTTGTTCCGGGATGTTCGCAATAAGGACATTTCATTGAAACTTCCTCCCAACTAATCCCTGTTATGAACCTCGTCAAATCGCGCACACTAGGATTACCATCGACAAGGAGGTGAATACAAATGGGTGCAGGTCAATCCAGCAGCAACACACTCGTAGTGCCTCAAGCCGGACAAGCACTGGAGCAACTGAAGTTTGAGGTAGCTCAGGAGCTTGGCATCGCGATCCCGCAAGACGGCTACTATGGCAACATGGCTACTCGTGACACCGGTGCAATCGGAGGTCACATCACTCGCCGCCTTGTGCAAATCGCCGAGCAATCTTTGGCAGGTCAATTCTCCCGCTAATTGTATACCATTAAGAAGCGCTGGGCTGCCGTTAGAGGCGGTCCAGCGTTTCTTCCGTATAGAGCTGCTCGTACTTCTTATAATAATACAAAACCCGTTGTATGTAATGCCTCGTTTCCCCATAAGGGACTCGATTCAGCTGTGTAGCTTGACCATCCCACGTACCGGCATTCAGCCATTTGCGCACATTCCCCGGCCCCGCATTGTAAGCGGCTGCGACCACAGCCACCCGGTTGTACCGGTCGTTAGGAGGTACATCCTCGGCGAACTGACGCGTCAATGCCGCTACATACCAGGCGCCAACCTCAATATTGACATCGACACGCTTCAATTTATCGATCGTCAGCTCGGAGTAGCCTGCCTCCGTGATGATCCATTCCGCTGTATTCGGCATAATTTGCATCATCCCCACAGCCCCCTTGTGAGACACCACATCCGGCTTGTAATTGCTCTCCACTCGGATGATAGCGGCTATCAGCCGGGGATCCACACTATGTTGACTCGCGGATAGCTGAATATCCTTTTTATACGAAATCGGGTACAACCAGTAGGATAACCACGCCGAGTTATAAAAAAGTCCTAAAGTAAGCAAAATAAAGGCGAACGCAAGCCACTTCCTGCTGCGCAGTACGGTCATTCGAAGCAAAACCTCCGTATGTATTCATCAACCTGCCGTTCCGTTTCAGCCAGCGTACCTGAATTGTCGATTACCGATTCGGCCAATCGTTTCTTCTCCTCAATATCCATCTGGGCGCGCAAGCGGGCTTCAGCGGCTTCCTCGGATAAACCGTCCCGTTCCATTAGCCGCTGCAGCTGAACGTGTCTGGGTACATAGACGACAAGATGTTCCGGCAACACCTGCTGATAGCCCGATTCAAAAAACAACGGAATATCAAATACGACGATTTTCCCCGCTCCATGCTTGTCCCAGTATTCGATCCGATCATACAGCTCCTGACGGATCACCGGATGTACAATCGATTCGAGCGTTCGTTTCGCTGACTCATCTCCAAATATCCGCTCTCCCAGCTTCTTGCGGTGAAGTGTACCGTCCTCCAGGAAAACGGCATCGCCGAAAGCTTCCCGAATTGCGGCGAGCGCAGGGCGTCCCGGTGAGACTACATCGCGCGCAACCCGGTCGGCGTCGACCAGCACTGCCCCACGATCAACAAACATTTGCGACACCGTGCTTTTGCCGCAGGCAATGCCCCCGGTTAACCCGATATTCATACGCCCGCCCCTCCTTCGCATTCATGAAAACAGCTTTGCAATGCCCATTCCAATCAACATGCAGCCTGGAAGCACCGACAATCTGCGCACCCACAGGAGCGCGCCAATCCGGTAGCCCGCTTGCAGCCCTGCGGTTAAGGCGAGCGCACAAGCAAGCGAGATCGCTACCGATGTTGCGGCAAGCGGCAGGCCAAGCAGCGCCGCTCCAATTCCCGCTCCGAGTGAATCCAGCGACAGCGCTACCCCGAGCCAGAATGCCTCTCCCGAGGAGATTGCGCCGGAGCGGTCTTTATCGGCAGCCGATGGTGTTCGAAGAATATCGATGACACCTGCATCGGCAGGCTGCCGATCGGCACCATCATTCCCGTCTCGCTGGTTCATAAT